>JAOZLS010000198.1 GCA_029934705.1 Bacteroidales bacterium
ACAACGTTATTAGAATTTACTATTTCGTTTAAATATGCTATTCCCATGGCACTCATAAAAGCACCAGGAACACCATGCCCAGTACAATCAGCTGCAACAAAAATCGTTTTGTTATTTTTTTTTGAAATCCAATAATAATCGCCACTTACAATATCTTTAGGCTTGTAATAAATAAAATGCTCTAATTCGTTGGGTATTTCATCGGGTGGAGGAAGCAAAGCAGACTGTATTCTACTTGCATATCTAATACTAGAAGTTATACTTTCTTTTTGCTTTTCAATTTCTAGTTTTTGTTCTTTATTCAACTCTAATTGTTTATGTATAAATCTATTAAGGTAGTATTGAGTTTCAAAAATCAACAAAAAAGTAATAATTAAACTAACATATTTCAAGTATTTTGCATGAAAAAGAATGGTAGAATCTGTAACATACTCTGGAAAACTATATGAAAAGAAAAAAACAGTTAGGAAAAAGAAGAAGCTTATAAAAATTGTTTCAATTATTATAAACTGACCTTTCGTAATAGGAATAAGACCCCAAATTTTCATAAATTTATTTATTTCTTATTATTGTTCTTATTCTTATGTTCTAAAACAACACTAAAGGAACACTTTTTGCGTTTAAGTGCATATATTCTATACACAGTCAACAAATAATAACAAATTTCACACCAAATTTAAGTTATGTTTAACAAAAAACAGAATAAAGCTAGAAAAAAAATAATTAATACAACTGCTTTTTCAGGAGCTGTGTTTATAGGTATTTTACCTTTCATATTTGTTGTTTATCTTTTACTTACTCCCATTATTCAAGTAGTAAAAAAAGATTATTCATCTAAAAAAATGCGAATTATTAGCGAAACACTAAAAATACGATCTGAGAAAGAATCTAAGTCTTATATAATTGGAGTTTACGATTACGGAACAGAAGTAACAGTACATGAAATATTTAAAAATAGTTGGGCAGAAGTTTCAGTAGGAGATGTTAAAGGCTATATGTCGTTAGAATTTCTTGTAAGCCCAGAGCAATTTTATTTAATTGATGGAATGTATGGCAACGATAATGCAAAAAAGTATATAAAGAAAACAAAATACAGAAAAGCTATTGCAAGTTATTTACAAAAAGCAGGATATATAACTAATATTTCAAAAAAAACGCAAGAAAAATTATATAATAATGATAAAAAACGAGAAGTTTGGCAACTTTTTGCAGAAAATAATAATCTAAAATATAATACCTTTTGTTATGGCGATTTTAATGGTGATAATATAAATGATGCTGCTTACATAATAAAAAACATCAACACTGGAGAACGAAAACTTATTATATTAGATTTAAAATCTTATATACCTGGAGAATACAGCAATCTTTTACATAGCGAAACCTTAGACAATTCGTGGGATTACATTCGCACAGCTAGTAAAGGTCAAAAATATATTATTAATTCCGAAGAAGTAAAAATTAAAATAGCTGGAATAATAAAAGGCTCAAATAGAGAAGAAAGCTTTAATGATATTGATATTTTATTATTATATGATGGTGAAAAAGTAAATCCTCATTTGCAAAAAAACATTTCGGAATAATACCAAAAACAAATTTTAAAATAACTACTTTTGTGAAAAATATTTGATTTGAAAAAAGTAGTAGTTGGACTTTCGGGAGGTGTAGATTCTAGTGTTGCAGCATATTTGCTAAAGCAACAAGGTTACGATGTACACGCAATATACATGATTAATTGGCACGACACACAAGGTGTTATAGAAGGGAGTTGCCCTAGCGACGACGATGTTTTGGTAGCAAGACTTGTTGCAAGAAAATTAGGTATCCCGTTTCAAACAGTTGATTTTAGCGAAATGTATGCCAAAAGAGTTGTTGATTATATGTTTACAGAATACGAAAAAGGAAGGACTCCAAACCCTGATGTACTCTGCAACAGAGAAATAAAATTTGATGTTTTTCTTGATAAAGCAATGGAGCTAAATGCCGATTTTGTTGCAACAGGTCATTATTGCAGAAAAGAAACTATTACAAAAGACGGAAAAGAAATTTATAGACTCCTAGCAGGAAAAGATAATAACAAAGACCAAAGTTATTTTTTATGTCAATTATCGCAAAAGCAACTAGAAAAAGCTATTTTCCCAATTGGCGATATTGAGAAACCTATTGTAAGACAAATAGCCGAAGAGCAAGGATTAGCTAGTGCCAATAAGAAAGATTCGCAAGGTATTTGTTTTGTTGGGAAAGTTGATTTACCCACTTTTCTTCAACAAAAACTAAAAAGCAAGAATGGTGATATTATTATTATTCCAAAAGATTTTAAGCAATACTCTCAGCAAAAAGATTTTGAGATTTTACCTTTAAATGAGAAACTTATAAAGCAATCAGAGCCATATATTTACAAACCCGAAGACGGTAAAAAAGTAGGCGACCATATTGGATCTCATTTTTATACAATAGGTCAGCGTAAAGGCTTAGGAGTAGGCGGACTAAAAGAGCCACCTTTTGTATTGGCTATTGATACAAAAACAAATAATGTTTACATAGGCGAAGGGAAAATGCACCCAGGATTATTCCGCAAAGCACTTTTTATTAAAAAAGATGAAGTACATTACGTAAGGCCCGATTTAGAAATTAAAATTGGCGAATCGTTAAAAGCAGATGTAAGAATAAGATATAGACAACCTTTACAAAAGGCAGAAGTTTTTATGAAAGAAAACGGTATATACATACTTTTTGAGCAAGCACAAAGAGGAATTGCTGCCGGACAATTTGCAGCAATTTATATTGAAGACGAACTTATTGGTTCTGGTATTATTGCGTAATATCAATATAATCAGGAGCTTTCCAAACATATTTTTTGCAGCAACGTTCCTCGTTAAATGTATTATATAATATATTTAATGAATCAATTCCAACACCTTCAAAATTATATATTTGATACATAACTGAACTTAGCATATTTTCGTATTGAAAATAATAGTCTTTCTCAAATTCATACCTAATCCATGCTCCATGATTTACCATCATTTTAGGATCAGACTCTTCAATTTCTGTTTCAGCAACTTCAATTGCTTCCTTTAACCATTGCGGAATTTCATCTTCGGAAACAAATTGCCTTTTTTCGCAACTTGAAAAAAGGAAAACTAAAACAATTAAAGGAATATAATATATTGGTTTCATAATTAATAAATTTTAAGGTTATGCTATTGCGAATATATGAAACTTTAATAAGAAAGACAGCCTAGTAGGGTGTCTTTCTTATAATTATATATTTTTCTTAATCTTACTCGCCTAAAAATCTTTCAGCATCAAGAGCTGCCATACAGCCAGAACCCGCAGCTGTAATTGCTTGTCGGTAAGTTGTATCTTGAATATCGCCAGCAGCAAAAACGCCTGGAATATTAGTTTTAGTACTTCCTGGAATTGTATTAATATATCCAACTTCATCTAAATCTAAATATTCTGCAAAAATTGAAGAATTTGGAGTATGACCAATTGCTAAGAAAAAACCATCGACATCTATTTTAACTTCTTGCTCGTCTGCCTCACCCATTCTTTTAATTAGAGTAACACCCGTTACAACATTTGTTCCTGTAACTTCCTTTGTGTTATGCTCGTAAAGAACTTCGATATTTTCAGTTTTTTCAACACGCTCAATCATAGCTTTTGATGCACGCATAAATGGCTTACGAACTATAAGATAAACTTTTGATGCAATACCTGCTAAATATGTAGCTTCTTCGGCAGCTGTATCGCCACCACCAACAACTGCAAGTGCTTTATCTTTATAGAAAAAACCGTCGCAAGTTGCACATGCCGAAACTCCAGAGCCTTTAAATTTCTCTTCGGACTCTAATCCTAAATATTTTGCAGTTGCACCTGTTGCAATAATCAACGATTCTGCTTCTATTTGCTTTTTGTTATCAACAATAATTTTAAATGGTCGGCTTGATAAATCGGCTGATGTTACTTCCCCCCAACGAGTATCTGTTCCAAAGCGTTCTGCCTGAGCTTTAATATCATCCATTAAAATTGGACCTGTAACTCCTTGCGGATAACCTGGGAAATTATCAACTTCAGTTGTAGTTGTTAATTGACCTCCTGGCTCCATTCCTTGAATTAATACTGGTTTTAAATTTGCACGTGCAGCATAAATTGCAGCAGTATAACCAGCAGGACCTGATCCTACAATTAGACATTTTATTTTTTCAATATTCTCATCTAATTCTACTGACTTATTGTCATTTCCTGTTTCTACATCCAATGTTTTAAAAAATCCCATTTTATATATTTTAAATTTCTATTTTTAACTAACAAACTATATTTCAATACTGTATATTTATTTAAAATAATATCGTACTAAATATATATTAATAGAAACAAAATATATACCAGTCTGATTTTTCGGAAATTATTACCGAAAACAAACAATTATTAAATAAATTATGGTCTTAATATGTCGTATTTTCAACAAATAATTCAAAATTTTGCCATTAAATAAAGATTATCCTTTTTCAGAAATCATCCTTAATTTTTCAAAGTCTAATATTGTAATTTTTCTATTTTGAAGCTCAATTATTTTATCTTGGCTAAATTCGGTAAAAACACGACTTACAGTTTCCCTTGCAGTATCGGTTAAATTGCCAATTTCATCTCTTGTTAAAGGTAATTCAAATGTTTCCGAATTAAAGAATTTTTCATAAAAAGCTAATAATACTTCAGCAATTCTACCTCTAGTTTGTTTTTGAACTCTATTTACACATTTTGTATATGCTTCTATCTCATTACTGCATAAATCAACTAGTATTTCATAGGCAAATTTTCCATTTTCAAAAATAAATTGCTTAAATGTTTCACGTTTTATTACGCAAACTTTAGATTTTGTTAATGCTGTTGCTGAATACTGATTCAAATCGCCATGAAATACCGCTGGCAAGCCCAAATATACAGGACCTTTAATGATTTTAACTATTTGCTCTTTTTGTGGTCCAATAATATGAATTTTTGCAAGCCCTTGCTTTATATAAATTACATTATCGGCATGGCTATTTTGTCTAAAAATATTTTCGCCTGCTTTAATCTCTAGTCTCAAACAACTTTCGCTTAAGTTTTCTATCTGGCTTTGAGTTAGTTCATTTGCTGCAAGCGATTTTCTCTTACAACTTTCACACATTAAATCTTTCATAAGCTCATAGTTTTAAATAATCATCAATTCGCCCTTTATATTCAGAAGATATTAACTCTAACAAACCATTTTTTTTCAAAAACACATAGTTATCTATCTGATTTACAGCCAAAACACCTAAGGATGTCCCTGTAATAAAACATGAATTATAACTTTTTAAATCGTTAAAACATATATCTGTTTCAATTATTTCAATATTATTTTTCTTGCAAATATCAAAAACATAATTGCGAGTAACTCCTACCAAAACATCTTTTGCAAAAGGAGTGTAAACTTTTTTATCTTTTATAAGAAAAAAGTTTGATTTACTTCCTTCGGTAATCTGATTTGCATCATTAATAAGAAGTGCCTCAAACGCATTGTTCTTAATAATTTCAGCTTTTACAAATTGTCTTAAATCATAGTTTATAACTTTTGCATTAGGTGATAAACGTTTTCCTTTTATTGAAATTAATTTAACCCCTGTTTCATATAAATCAGGGCTTGGAGTAATTACTTGAATAAAAAAACTAATATACAAATTTTCTTCTTCATAAAATCTAAACACAAACTTTAATCGTCCGTTTTCAAGATTATTTACCTTGCATATTTTAAAAACCCTTTGTTTTATTTCATCATCGGTAAGCCAAATTGTCATTTTTTTTATTTCAGCAGATTTTCTCATTCGTAAAATATGCTCTTCTAAAAATAGTGGTTTTCCATTAATTATTTTAACAACTTCATATAACGAAGTTCCTACCTCTAAGTCAGTCAGATTAAAGTCTGCAACTGGTAAAATATCGTTATTTTTTAAAAAGAATTTTTGTATGCAAGCCATGTTATATTTCTCTGTTTTTCCGTAATGCTATGATGAGTATATCATTGTATTTCAACTATTGAGAGTTTGAGAAAATTGCGGGTTGCGAGTTACGGGTTGAAAAAGTACAACTCGAAACACGCAACTTGCAACACTTAATACTTTAGTCATCACAGTATTTCGGAATAAAGCATTATATTTCTCTGTTTTCAATATAATTTTGCCATTTCTCAATTGCCATAGCAAAATCTTCGGGCAATTCTGAGTCAAATGTCATTCGTTTACCAGTTACAGGGTGATCAAAAGCTAAAGTTCTAGCATGCAACGCCTGACGTGGCAATATTTTAAAGCAGTTTTGCACATATTGCTTATATTTTGTAAATCGTGTACCTTTTAATATAACATCTCCTCCATAATCGGCATCGTTAAATAATGGGTGTCCTAAATATTTTAAATGAACTCTAATTTGATGCGTTCTTCCTGTTTCTAGTTTACATTCTATTAAAGTTACATAACCCAGTTTTTCTAGTATTTTATAATGAGTTACAGCATGTTTTCCTTGGTCGCCGTCAGGAAACGGGTGCATTATTTTTCTATTTTTAGGGTTTCTACCAACGTGTACATCAATTGTTCCTGCCTCTTCTTTTGGGCAACCCCAAACCATTGCTGTATAAAGTCTATCGGTGGTTCTATCGTAAAATTGCTTAGACAAGTGAGTTAAAGCAGCTTCTGTTTTAGCAATTACTAGTAAGCCCGATGTATTTTTATCAATACGGTGTACCAAGCCTGGTCTTGCTTCGCCTGTGCTAAATAATGGCAAATCTTTTAAATGATACATTAATCCGTTAACTAATGTACCAGTGTAATGTCCATAACTAGGATGCACAACCATTTCGGGACCTTTATTTACAACTAAAAGAGTATCGTCTTCGTAAACAATATCTAAAGGCATTTCTTCAGCAATAAGTTCAATTTCACGAGGTTCGTAGTCAGAAAAGACGACTACTTTATCGTCAGGTTTTATTTTGTAATTAGATCTTATAACATTCCCATTAACAGTAACAAATCCCGATTTCAAGGCGTTTTGAACTTTATTTCTCGACGCATTTTCTATTCTATCTGTTAAAAATTTATCTATCCGTAAAGCATTTTGACCTGGGTCGGCAGTAAAAGTATGTAATTCGAATTTTTCTTCGTTTTCTTCGTTATTTTCATTATTTTCCATTTTGCAAAATTACATAAAAAATAAACCTCCCGAAAATAAATAAATTAGTATCCCGCACACAAACACTCTTATTTGATAAAACAGCTAATCTTTTTTTATTAGAATGATATTATTTTGTTAAATTTGGGGGGCGAAAATGAATGAGATGAGAGTTGTGAAAATAATTAGTGAAAATTTATAAGGAATTACCCTAAAAAAAGAAGATCCAAGCACCGACACAAGCAAATTAGAAGCAGAAA
>JAOZLS010000199.1 GCA_029934705.1 Bacteroidales bacterium
ACAGCCCATAAAACAACAGCTCCTAATATAGAGATTATGTTTTTAAGTCCAATAACTATCCCTTCTTGGACAATACCCATAACAGTCAATTTCTTTTCCATAATATTTTTTTTAATTGATTAATTGAATAAATATTTTATTTTAAAAATGTAGATTTTAAAAGTAAAAAACAAATATACTCAAAGATATAAAATTTTATTAATATTTAAAAGCTTTTACTGTTTATTATTTATTAACTGAAGTTTCGGACTTCATAAACTAATTATTATCAAATGATTATAACTATAAATATTGTTAAATTTAGTTTAAAAATATAGGTTTATTAATTGTATATCAATGTATTATAATATAATTTCCAAAAGTAACAGATTTTCATAACTTATTAAATGCCTTTAGGCATGGCATGTTGGTAGCCCCCGATGTTAATCGGGGGGTAAAATAGATAATAAAATTTTCGGAATGCCGTAGGCATGATATATTAGCACATTTCAGATGCCATGCCTACGGCATTTCGACAACTATTGTTTTCAATACCCCCGATTAACATCGGGGGCTACCAACATATCAAGCCTACGGCTTTAAAAAATAGACAATTCGAATAAATTTGTAAATTAATCTGTAAATATCTTATATTCAAACAAATAATAAATATTACAAATAATTAAAATTCTCATTATTAATCAATTGTGAAATTTGCAAGATTTATTATATCTCTTATAATCAAACTTTTATAAACTCCGAAACTTTAGTTATTAATAATATAGTTTATTATTAAATGTGGTTATTAGTGTTATTTTAAATTATTATAATGAGACTTCGTTAGCATCGTCAAAATCAATTCCGTGTATTTCTTTGTTTTATTTATTTTTATCCCATTCAATTTTTAATTTAAAGATTATTGTTTGAAGTAATATATTATTCCTTCGCTTTCTTCCATTTCCAACTTACTGTCCAAATACATTTCAAGTAGTTTTTTTTCAGCGTCTTCGAATGTTACCTGTGTCTTTTCTGATAATTCATCAATCGTTAAATAATTGTTCGTAATTTTTAAAAGTGTTTCGACTTGCGCATTTGTTATTGTTTTTGAGGTATTATCTTTTGTATTACTAAATTTCAGTTTTAACAAAAATATGATTATAACAATAATTACTGTTAATGGAAGAAAAAAATAAAAATGAACAAAAAATGAAAGTAATATCAATATTAGCATGAAAATTGTTGATAATGCAATTGGACTAATTAATGGCAGTTTTTCAAATTGATTCTGAAAACTCTTAAATATACCTATATTGGGATAATTTACTATCGAACAATTTTTACATATAGGTGCAGGTTTCAGCATTTGCATACAAGAATCACAATACCATTTACCACATTTTATACATAAATTATTTCCAGTCTTATTAAAATGATTCGTACATTGTATCATAATTTTATAATTTTATGAAAAATCGTATAATATTTTCCCACTCTCATCAACAATTTCTTTGGCAATACCTTTCTCTGAAAATTTCTTTAATACCTTTTCAATATCATCCATATCCAAACCAGTTTTCATCATGATTTCTTTAATGGATAAGTGATTTTGCTCCGAAGCAATTTTTAATATTTCTTGCTCCGCATTTTTCTTTGCTGGTTCACTTTGCGTTGTAGGAGCAGTAACATTAACAACTACATTCTGTGATTGATTCCCTCCATTACCACCTTTCATTGCAAATTGCAACGTATTTACACTATCAACTTGATTACCAAGAGTAAACAAATCTATAAGCACTCCGATACCAAAAAGTCCAAATGTGAAAAAATATAAAACTCCTATTCCGATTTTCCCTAAATAAAATTTGTGTACTCCAAAAAATCCTAAAAAAAACCATAAAAGATAAGCTGTTGTTTTTGACTTCATAATAATATGTATTAAATTAATAAAATGTGAAACAATAAATAATTTGTTTTGAAAATCCCAATTTTAAAAGTAAATAGACAATTTTACACAATATATAATATTTTATCAATAATTAAAAGTTTATTTTATGGTATCCCGAAATTATTTGACTAATCTTATTATCAAAATTTCTAATAAGATAAAAAGAAGAGCAGCCCAAATAAAATATTTCCAAAGTTGTAGTCCTTTTTCATTTTCTTTTATTGTTGAAGCTAAAAATTTATCTTGCTCATTTATTAATGATATACTTTTATTGTTTTGCTCAAATTCTAAGAGTTCATCTATTGAATTTTGAGCAAGAAGAGATTCTTTGCGGTTATAGTTAAATGCTAAACTACTAATTTCTATATTATTTTTTGTAACTATATAATTACCAGCTTCTAAAATATTATTATTAATAAATAGTTTAATATTTTCGGAGCTAACATTACTGGTTTGTGGTATAAAATCGAAGTTTTTAGTTATGTGTTTTATATGGTAATTACCTGACTCTTGTATTTTAGAATTTTTATTACTAAATGTTATAGGAGAATTATCTCCTATTATATAAAAGTTTTTTTCTGGAGTGTTACTAAATAATGCAATATTATATATTAATGGTGCCCAAATTGGATGAAAAACCAAGTTTCCTGATTTTTCGCTTGCTGGCTGTGCAAAAAGATAAAAACTTCCTTTTCCTACTTTATATTTAGATAGAATTTTCTCGTTTTTTTCTGAAAAAAGTAAAATTTCTCTATCGGTAAAACTATTATCGCTAAATAATATATGCTTAGTTAAGTATGGCATTTCAATATTATCTTGCGTACTTTCAAATACATTATTAAAAATGTCTGCTTTAAAATTTATTTTATCAAGATATACTTTCGAACTGTCTGTTCCTGTAATATAGTCAACTGCCATTTCATTCAAAAACTCATTAATTGCGGTTATTTTTGTACTTATTTTGGGTAATAAGATTAGTGTACCGCCACTTTTACAAAAGTTGGATAATTCATAAGATAATCCTTCAGAGATTTCACTTATATTATTAACAAAAACTACGTCATGCTTAGCAATTTCAGATATTTTTAATGTTGAAATGTTTTCAATGTTTGTTTCAAAAAAATTATCGTCGGAAAAAACTGCTTCTAAATATTTTGAATCAGGGTTTGAATCAATTATTAGAATATTTTTTTTGTGCGAAATATTAAAACTGAAATAAAAATCGTTATCAAAAATTACAGGATAATCTGTTATTTGAAGTTTACCATGAATACTTCCTGTTGCTGTATTTATAAAACTTATTTTTTTTATAATTGATTTATTTGCTTCAATACTAAATCCAGCAGGTGCTTTTAACGAATCATTTATATATAGGTTTAAAGGTACATCTAAAAAATCTTGATCGGAATTATTTGTTATGCTAACATAAATTTCGTCAGTTTGATTTAATGGTCGGTTTGGAGTTTGAAACCAAGCTGAGTCTAATATTAAATTATTGCTAGTATTTGACTGGGCAGGAATTAAAACGATATTGAGTGCTGTGTCGGATTCAAAATCACCAATATTAGCTGTTGACTTTTGAAAATCGGATATTAAATAAATAGAACTTTTTTGCTTACTTAAAAGAGTTTTGTATCGTGATATTATTTGCGTTAAATCCTTAGTTTCGGGAGAAATCTCAGTTTCTATAATAAAATCTTTAAGTTGTTCTTTTGAAATTGGTTTTGCATATTTTGGTTTAAAATTATTATTCAAATACAAGAATTTTTGATTTTCGGGATATGCTTCAATAATATTTAATGCTCTGTTTTTTTCAACATCAATAATTTTACCATATTTACCCTCGGACTGTGTGCTGAACGAATTATCGATATAAATACCAACAACTGCATCAATATTGTTTGTTGTTTTATTATTTACAGGAATAAATGGTTTAGAAAATGCAAATACAAGTGCTGCTACTGTAAGTATTCGCATAAGCAAAATAAGCAAATGCTTAAGTGTAGATTTACTTCGTGTTTGCGATTTAATATTTTTTAAAAAAGTTGTATTGCTGAAATAAACTGTTTTGTATGACCTAAAATTAAAAAAATGAATAATTATAGGAATGCTTATTGCAAATAATGCAAATAAAAAACTGGGATATAAAAAACTCATAAAATTTTACTTCTTTCTAATTAAGCACTAGTGATTGATGTAGATTGATTATACAAGTGAAATATAAGTAAGTAGCTTTTTTCACAAATTTTTCATTTACTCTGTTATACTTTCTTCGCAAACGTCAATTATAGAGTCTAACCATGGAAAGGCAGCTTTTACAACATCATCAAAGATATTATCCGGATTTTTAATAATTTCTTTATAAATTTCACTTAGTTTTATTATACTATCTTTTAAAAAGTCGTTAATTTCTTCTACATTATTAAACTGCTCAGCAGGAAAATATCGTGAAAGCTCATAGCCTTCGCCACCTCTAAACGATGAGTATTCGTCAATAGCTGTGTACCAATCTTTTAAATGTTCTTTAAAAAAGCTACTATATTTTTCTCTCAATTTTGGATCTAAACCATTTGTACGTATAAGAACGTTCATTCCAACGCTATCGTAGTCTTCTTTACTATCTTTTTTGTAGAAGCCAACGTTAAATCCAAAAACATAAGTCATTTCATCGCGTACAAAGCCTAAGCCTCTAAAATGCCAATCGCCAGAAATTCTTTGATGTGTATATTTCCCTAAATGCTTTTTAAATACAGGCTTCACTGCTTTAAATATAGCTTTTATATTGTCTTTATCTAATAAATTCCCCATACTATGTATAATTGTTACTTACAACGCAAATATAACCCAAATTTATGAATTTTTTTAGAGTAAAAGCACTTTATAGCCTCTTTTTTTTCAACAATTAAAATTTTACTGATAATTTTATATTAAATCGCCTAGAAGTTAAATGATTTGGAACTGCGTAACTATCATAAACAGAAATAGTAGGATCGGTTGTATTTGGAACAACAGTAAGCCATGTATAAGAAATTGTATTATCAACTTTTAATAAATTTAACACTTCAACCGTTAGCCAAATACTCTTTAAATTTTTAAAAACTTTCTTTTGAGATTTTTTTTGTTCGCTAAGTAATACTGCTGACATTCCTAAATCTACTCTTTTATAGTCAGGCGACCTAAATATTACTGTTTCACGACTAGTTTCGGGAGGCCAAAAAGTAAAGCCTGTACCATAAATTAAATTAAGGTGTGCTTTAAACAACTTGTTACCAGGTAAATAATCTTGCAAAAATAATGATGCATTAACTCTTTGGTCGGTTGGGCGAGGCAAATATCCTAAACCATCATCTTCGCCATTACCAATATTATAGACATCTTCCTCAGTTTTCATAACCGAAAGGCTAAACCAAGAATCAACTCCTGGAACAAATTCTCCACTAATTTTAGTATCAATTCCTGCAACATAACCATTTGCACGTTGATTAGCATAATATTTTACTCTTACATTATTCAACTCAAAAGGAATTATGCCTTGCAATATTTTATAATAAACTTCGGTTTTTAATAAAAGCTTTCGCCCTAAAGCCATAAATTGAAAATCGTTTCCTATAACAAAGTGAATAGATTTTTGGGCTTTACTTTGTTCAACTAAAGTTCCATCAAAAAGTCGCATTTCTTTATAAAATGAAGGCTGACTATATACGCCAGAAGAAAAACGGTATATTGTAGAAGTGTGATTGGCAGGTTTGTATGCACCTGAAATTCGAGGACTAATAAGTATTTCATCATTATAAGTATTATATGATGCACGAAGACCAGTGTTTAATTGAAAATCGCCATCTAAGCCATTAAATAAAGCTGTATTTTGTATATAAGCTTCAAATCTATTATTTAAAACATAATTTTCGGCCTTAATATTTTTATATAAAATTAAGTTTTCGCCATCATAAGGAATTGAATAACCAGCAGAATCGAGCATTTCCCATTCATCAATTTCATCATTTATACTTTCAATTTTATATTTTAATCCCCAATTAATTGTATTATTGTGCTTTTTGTGAGTAGCTTTTAGTTGAGCACTTAAAACATCAATATATAGGGCATTTCTGGCATGTTTTATAAAATATCCATTTCCTAAATTTAAAGTGCTGTCGCCAGCATTATCCGAGCTAAAATCTCTATTAAGCTCGTTTAAAGAATATCCACTTTCAATATCGAAAGTTTCAGATTCTGATGCTCTAAAACCTGACAATATAAAAGCATAATTAGTATTTTTTGTAGGATGATAATTTAATGTTATTGCTGATGTGTATGAGTAAAACCTATCTATTTCTTGACCATTAAAAGCAACGTACAAACCATAAGCTCTATTTATTGTACCAAAGTTTGTTCTTCGACTTTCTGGTATGAAATTAAAATTATTATCCGAGAAGTTTCCAAGCAGACTTATATCTAAAGTTTTGCTAATATCGTAAACCATAAAACTCTGATAATCAATAAAGCTAGGATTATATTCACCAGCAGTCTCTAAACTATTTAGCATGTATTTTGTAGATTTATATCGCAAACCAGAAATAAATCTAAATCTTTTATCTTTAGAAGCAGTTTGAACATAAGCCGAAGCCCCAAGCAAACTAACACTAAAGGCTGCACCAAATTCGGTAGGTTGTTTATATTTTATATCTAAAACAGAAGACATTTTGTCGCCATACTTGGCACTAAAACCACCTGCGGAAAAATTTATGGATGAAACCATCATTGGATTAACAAAACTTAGCCCTTCTTGCTCACCAGAACGAATTAACTGAGGTCTATAAATCTCAATACCATTTACATATACGAGGTTTTCATCAAAATTACCACCTCTAACAGAATACTGCGAGCTCATTTCGTTACGAGAGCCAACAACACCAAGTTGTGTTTTAATTAAAGCCTCAATACCATCATTAATAGACGGAATTCTATCGGCAATTTTAGCATCAACAGAAATTATACCTGTTGAATTAAGAGACAAACCAGAAACTGAAACTGCCTCGATATTAGCATCAGTAATAATTTCAGCATTAATAACTTGCGAAGATTCACCAATTTTTAAGTATTTCACAACAATTTCGGCACCAACCTTATTAAAAACAATTTTTTTATAATTGTTGGGCAATGTAAAATTATAAATACCTAAAGAATTTGTGATTGTATGATATTTATTATCGATAGTTAAAACACTTACACCAGAAACTACTTTCCCAAGTTGATCTGTAACCTTTCCGTTTACTTCAATATTTTGTGAGAAAACATTTTGAGAGAAAATAAAAAGAGCAAAAAATAATATCTTAATTTTCATATTTATATTTTTATTGGGTTTAGAAATTATGTTTTTTTTAAAAGAAGAATAATGTCTTATCTTTGTTCAAACAGTAATTAAAAATAATAACTCTTATTTAATTTATTTATTGCAGAAAAATACAAATATGATATATCAAAAAGAAATAAGATTGC
>JAOZLS010000200.1 GCA_029934705.1 Bacteroidales bacterium
TGAACAGGGTAGTAACTTAAATTAGGCTGAATTATATAATCATGATAATAAAATGTACCTGATTGCCTTTTAGTATAATAAGTAAAATAGTAAGGAGAATTAATTCCTAGTTCAAATTTATGACGTTCTGTTTTTTTTGTAAATACCTGAGCATTTATAATTTGAGAAGAAAAAATAATAACGAAAATAATAAATATTTTTTTCAAGAAAGTTGGTTTTGGTTTTTGAATGCAAATTTCACACACAATAAAAAACAATTATTTTTGCTTTTTATTGTGTGTATGTGATTTTACCGTAACTTATATGTCTTTACTACAAAACATTTATTACGGAAGATGCTCTATTCCAAAAATAATATGCTGTATTTACAGTTTTGTTAGTTGAAAACCAGACAGTAAATTTATGACTATCAGTAACTATTAGACTTTCTAAATTAATATGTTCTGCTTTTTTTATATCCGTAGAATTATCATATAATTATTTGATTTATCTTATAACTTGGGTTATACCACATTTTTTTTTACTTTTACATATTATTAGGTAATTACAACTAAATCAATACAAATGGCAACTAAAACCCCTGGCATTCCTAAAGGGACACGCGACTTTTCAGCAGAAATAATAGCAAAAAGAAATTACATTTTTGATACTATAAAAAAAACATATCAAACTTTTGGCTATCAACCAATTGAAACCCCTGCTTTTGAAAATTTATCAACTTTAACAGGTAAATATGGCGAAGAAGGCGATAAACTTCTGTTTAAAATACTAAATTCTGGTAATTTTTTAAAGAAAGTTACTGACAATGAGTTGTCCGAAAAAAACACAAATAAATTAGCTCCACTTGTTGCCGAAAAGGGTTTAAGATACGACCTTACAGTACCTTTTGCACGCTACGTTGTACAACACCAAAACGATATTACATTTCCATTTAAGCGTTACCAAATTCAACCAGTTTGGCGAGCCGACAGACCTCAAAAAGGCAGATATAGAGAGTTTTACCAATGCGATGCTGATATAATTGGAAGCAACTCGCTAATAAATGAGTTTGAAATTGTACAAATGATTGATCAAGTTTTTTCAAACTTAAACCTTGATGTTACAATTAAAATAAATAACCGAAAATTACTTGCAGGAATTGCAGAACACATAGGATACCCCGAGAAATTAGTTGACATTACTGTTGCTATTGATAAACTAGACAAGATTGGACTAGAAAAAGTTTATGAAGAACTAAAAAGCAGAGGAATTGACGAAGATGCAATAAAAGTACTAGAGCCAATATTAAACTTAACTGGTACTTTTGACGAAAAAATGCAATGCCTAGAAATGTTTGTTGGCGAAACCGAGATTGGCACTGAAGGCATAGACGAAATGCAAACATTATTTAACTATATTAAAGAATTTAAGTTTAAAAGCAAGATTGAATTAGACCTAACACTTGCACGTGGATTAAATTATTACACAGGAGCAATTTTTGAAGTAACATCAAACGAAACGTCCATAGGAAGCGTTTGTGGCGGAGGAAGATACGACGATTTAACTGGAATTTTTGGTTTAAAAGATGTTTCGGGCGTAGGTATATCATTTGGTGCCGATAGAATTTATGATGTTTTAGAAAACACAAATAAATTTCCTGAAACAAGAAAATCGGCAGTAAAAGTAATGTTTGTAAATTTTGGCGAAAAAGAAGAACTATATTGTCTTAAAGCACTTGAAACTCTACGTAAAAATAATATTAATGCAGAAATTTACCCTGATAATGCAAAAATGAAAAAGCAAATGAAATATGCAAATAATAAAAGTATTCCGTTTGTAATTTTAGCTGGAGAAAATGAAATTTCGGATAATAAATTCACCCTAAAAAATATGAACGACGGAACTCAAGATACTATTGATATAAATGCTATTGTTAAAAAATTGAATTTATAATTGACACCTAAATTGTGCGATTACGGACGAAGAAAGCCATAGTTTATTAAATTTCAATTTTTAAAATACGACTTATGGAACTTACAGAATTTAAAAAATCACTGACAAATAAAATACCACCAGTAGGGATTTCGCCAGAGCTCGAAGCTTTATGGTTTGTTGGGGTTGAAAATTGGGAAACAGCTCATGAAATGGTAAAATTTAACGATTCAGAAAATGGCATTTGGATTCATGCCTATCTGCATCGGCTAAAAAACGATAATACAAAAGCTAAACCTCTTTATAAAATGGCAAAAAAAGATTTTCCTAAATTAAATTTAAAAGATGAGTTTATAAAAATTGCCAAAAGTCTTTTAGAAGAAAGAGGTTTTTGTATGGTTGATGATTTTTAAAAATCCTATTTTTCTTACATATTATATTAGGGACTAATCCTACTATTAGATTTTATTTCGCACCGTTGGTGCTTGTTTACTTTCTCATATTACATTTACATTGGGCTGCACCCAATGCTAATGATTTCGCACCGTTGGTGCTAATATATTTATTTTTCCTTCAAAAAACATCAAATAGCACCAAAGGTGCGAAATCATTAACCTTGTCCGAAGGGCAAGGATAGAAACAAGAAGAAAAACCAAGCACCAACGGTGCGAAATATTTTAGTCCCAAACATATTTTTCATCATAGTCAACATTATACTTTTTCAGGAACGCACTATATTCATCTTTAAATGTATTAGTTTTATGATGTTCTTCTTGGTTTAAAATATAATCTTTAACTGTTTGTATCTCTGTTGGGTTAACAGAAAATCCGCCATAACCTCGTTGCCAATAAAAATTTTGATATTTCACCCCTTTCATCTTTATCCATTTTGAAGAATGAGACTTAACTTCTTCAATCAATTTCATTAATGCAATTTTTCTGGACAACAAGCATAGTATATGAATATGATCTTTATAACCTCCTATAATAATTGGATTACATTCCAAATTCACACAAATGCCTCCGATGTAACGATATAATTCTTTACTAATATTTTTATCTATAAAAGGCAACCTATTTTTTGTACTAAATGTAAGATGTACATAATTTTTAACTAATGATTGTGGCATATTCTTAGATTTTATTTCGCACCGTTGGTGCTTGTTTACTTTCTCATATTACATTTACATTGGGCTGCACCCAATGCTAATGATTTCGCACCGTTGGTGCTAATATATTTATTTTTCCTTCAAAAAACATCAAATAGCACCAAAGGTGCGAAATCATTAACCTTGTCCGAAGGGCAAGGATAGAAACAAGAAGAAAAACCAAGCACCAACGGTGCGAAATATTTTAGTCCCAAACATATTTTTCATCATAGTCAACATTATACTTTTTCAGGAACGCACTATATTCATCTTTAAATGTATTAGTTTTATGATGTTCTTCTTGGTTTAAAATATAATCTTTAACTGTTTGTATCTCTGTTGGGTTAACAGAAAATCCGCCATAACCTCGTTGCCAATAAAAATTTTGATATTTCACCCCTTTCATCTTTATCCATTTTGAAGAATGAGACTTAACTTCTTCAATCAATTTCATTAATGCAATTTTTCTGGACAACAAGCATAGTATATGAATATGATCTTTATAACCTCCTATAATAATTGGATTACATTCCAAATTCACACAAATGCCTCCGATGTAACGATATAATTCTTTACTAATATTTTTATCTATAAAAGGCAACCTATTTTTTGTACTAAATGTAAGATGTACATAATTTTTAACTAATGATTGTGGCATATTCTTAGATTTTATTTCGCACCGTTGGTGATAGTTTACATTCTTATCGTTATACATACATTGGGCTGCACCCAATGCTAATGATTTCACAATGTTGGTGCCATTATACATTTTGCTTATTTGGCTGTACTCATAGTAATTCCATACTGGTAGTACAATTTATTCCATATTTTTTCAACTAATATATTTGTTTTTTTTAGAAAACATCAAATAGCACCAAGAGTGTGAAATCATTAAAATAGAACTTTCATAACATCTTCATAAGTATTTATTTTTTCGTGATGAATTCGCATTTTAAAAGTATAAGTTCCTTTTCGACTTCTTACTCTTTTAAAATCTTCGGTACTAAACCATGCTAATTTATTGTCGGATGTAAAACCCCACATCATATTTTGATCTTTTGTACTAAATTTTATTTCATCTTCTATTCTATAAAAAATATTTTTACTTTTTATTGCCAGCACCATATTTTTCATTTTAATTTTATCACCATCTTCGTTTGTATATGTTGCTATTAACTCGGAATTTGCCATCATAATAGTTGGAAAATCAATATTTTTAATACCAAAACCATTAAGTTCAAATGCTCTAATAATTTTGTCGTTACTATCCATTTTTTCTACTTCTTTCTTCATAAAAAAACCTAATAAGCCTGCATCAGAATATTGCTTTCTTATAGCAAAATAAGTATCCCATTCTTTTTCTAATAAAACCTTTTGTTTATCGCGTTTTTTTATTAGGTATTTATATTTATTTTGATACTTTTTCATTGCATTATCATAGTCAGCTCCAGCTTTAAAAGCCAAATAACAAATACATTTTTGCTCTCGCCTAACACCATAAGCATCCATAACAAATATAATTTCGTACTTTCCATTTCTTAATGCTTTAACCTTAATTTCTGTAGAACTAAAGCCACATCTCTTATTATCAACAGGTTCAAACAAAATATTTTCATACATACTTAATTCAGGAAAGTCTCCTGTACCGTCTTCAACAGAGAAAGAATAATAGCCAGCTTTTTTGGGTATTGGTGGAATATTCGGTAGCTTTTCTAATTCTTCTTCGTAATTTTTAGTTGAAATTTTATCTTTACCCAGGTATGCCCACTTTCCGGTAGCTGTATCAAGCGAATATAAATTCATATCCGTCGAGTTATTGTAAGAAACCATATTTACCGATATTTTACTTTTAGGATTTGGGAAAACGGGTAAATTCTCAGAGCTAGCATTAAAATCAATCATTCCTGCGGTTTCAAAAACAAAAGAAGTTTCGGCACTATCATATTCCATAGGAATTCCTGCTAGGTATATTTCCAACATATTTGAAAATTCTCTATATTTTATTTTCACAGGTGTTTTAATAACATTTCCTTCTTTATCTAAAAACGCATTTTCGGGAATTTTCAATAAAGTTCCTGTGCGATAAACAATTAAAGTATCACTATTTGGAGCTACTTCATACTCATCATATTTTATATCGGCAACAGGCAAAGGCGGATTAATTATTGCGTTTGCAATAAGCTCTGTATTGTTCTTATTATTTGTATTTTTTGTATTTTCGGTATCGTTACATTGAAAAAAAAGTATTGATAGCAAAATTAAAGCTAAAATATAATGTTTTGTTTTCATCGTAGATTATTTTTATTAAAATGAGTTTTCAAGGTACAACAATTTTAACAGATATTATATGTTTTTAAATTATCTAAATATTTTTTGCAAAAAAAAATATTAAAAAGCTCTGCCAAGCGAGATTCCAATCATTGGTAAAATAGGAGTTGTAATGGTATAAAAATCGCCAAGTTCATCAATAGAAATTGTACTTACGCCTGTAGGTGAATTTTCGGCCCAATGTATATCTCTATATTTCACACCTAGGTAAGCTTCCATTGCAAATCGTCCAAAAACGAATTGATAACCACCGATTAAACCATATTCAAAGTGGTTTACTTTAAGATAATAACCAGATTGTTTAGAAATTTCGTCGGAGAAATTTACTGTTGTGTATGAAATTAATGGGGCGACAAACAAGCCTTTAAATGCTCCTTTTTTTGTTGGATAATATCTATAATCAAACTGAAATCTATAACCATTC
Organism: Bacteroidales bacterium; assembly: GCA_029934705.1. GTDB lineage: Bacteria > Bacteroidota > Bacteroidia > Bacteroidales > JAADGE01 > DZBS01. The sequence continues at coordinate 5,812 of JAOZLS010000200.1, forward strand.
ATTGTTAATTTTGGCTCACTAGGGTCGTAAAGTTCACTTTCTATTAACATATAAATTATTCCTTTTGTAACATAAGCAGCTTTTAGCTCAATTGAGCTTTTTATTCCTGCTTTATATTCAAATCCTGCTCCATATTCGCCTGTTAATGGGACACTTCCCCAATAAAAATTTAATGGCGATATTTTCACTATGCTCCCAAAAGTATTTTCGGGTTTATAATCAAAGTCTTCAATTTGACTAAATGTATTAGCCATAAATGCGAACAATACGAAAATTACTAAAATGGTTTTCTTCATTTAATTAATGTTTTGGAATTTAATCTATTAACTCTCCATATAAATCAAAATCTGTTGCCGATGTTATTTTGATATTATATATTTCACCAATTTCTAAATTACTATCAAGAGGTATTAAAACTTCATTATCAACTTCGGGCGAATCGTATTCGGTTCTACCTATAAAATAATTATCGTCTTGACTATCAATTATTACATCATAAACTTTACCAATTCGCTTTGTATTATTGTCTAAAGAAACATTTTGCTGAATTTCCATAAGTTCATCAACTCTTCTTTCTTTTTCTTCATCGGATAATGTGTCTTCATAATTATCGCCTCCAAAAGTATTTTCTTCTTCGGAATATGAAAAAACTCCAAGTCTATCAAATTTACTTTGGCGAACAAATTCTTTTAATTCTTCAAAATCTTGCTCCGTTTCAAAAGGATGACCTGTAAGAAGTGTTGTTCTAATAGTCATATCAGGTAACTCTTTTCTGAAATGTTCCATTAAATCAAGTATGACCTTTTTGCCATGTCCTCGTTTCATTTTTTTCAATACATTATCGCTAATATGCTGAAAAGGAATGTCAATATAATTTGCTACATTCTTATGTTTTTTCATTACTTGCAATAATTCAAGTGGGAAATTTGCAGGATATGCATAATGTAGCCTTATTCTTTTAAGTCCGTCAATACCAGCAAGTTTGTTAACAAGTTCTGGTAGCTTTTGTTTCTTATAAATATCTAATCCATAATAAGATAAATCTTGTGCAATTAAAATAAGTTCCTTAACACCATTTTTCACAAGGTTTGTTGCTTGCTGAATAAGTAACTCCATTGGTTGAGAAATATGCTTACCCCTAATTAGAGGAATTGCACAAAAGGCACAGGTTCTATCGCAGCCTTCGGATATTTTAAGGTAGGCATAATGTTTAGGTGTAGAAATTACTCTTTCGCCTAAAAGTTCTTTTTTATAATCTATTTTTAATGTTTCTACAATTTCTTGAATATTATCAACTCCAAAAAACTGATCAACTTCGGTAATTTCATTTTGCAAATCGGCTTTATATCTTTCAGACAAGCAACCCATTACGTATAAATTATCAATATCTCCATCTTCTTTTGCTTTTACAAAATCAAGAATAGTGTTAATTGATTCTTCTTTTGCATCTTTTATAAAACCGCAAGTATTTATTATTACAGTTTTAGAATTGGTATTATACTCATCAAAAACAAATTGTATTCCTTTGTCGTTTAATTGTGTAGCAATAGTTTCGCTATCAACAAGATTTTTTGAGCAACCAAGAGTTATTATATTAATT
>JAOZLS010000201.1:0-844 GCA_029934705.1 Bacteroidales bacterium
AAACCGGTCAGACGGCTGTATTTGCAAAATACAGAAACTTATCTATCTTATTTACTGTTAATTAATAAACCCGTCAGACCGATTTCTATACGATTTTTGACTTTTAGGAGTGGTCTCTTAATTAAGTTTTATGAAAAAAATATTAGTATTGTTATTACAGAGTAGCTTTCCTTTGTTATTATTTGCACAAAATATTACAATAAGTGGTTTTGTCGAAGATTATGATACTTATGAAAGACTGCCAGGAGCAATTATTACGGTAAAAAGCACTTCCAATGTAACATCAACAAATAATTTTGGTTTTTTTAGTTTAACATCAAATTTTACTGATACTACTGAAATTATAGTATCATATATTGGCTATAAACCAACAAGAATTAAATATCAATCTCATAATAAGACACAAACAATTCGTTTAAAGCAGTCTGCTAATATTGAGAGTGTAACTGTTTCTGCAAATAGAATTCCGATAGAAAAAAGGAATCAGGTATCAACTATAAAATTAATACCAAGCCAATTAAAACTATTGCCTGTGCTAGGAGGTGAACCTGATATTATGAAAGTTTTACAGTTATTACCATCGGTACAATCTGGCAACGAAGGAACAAGCGATATTTATGTGAGAGGCGGAGGTCCTGACCAAAATCTTGTTCTATTAGACGATATGCCACTATACTATGTAAACCATATAGGAGGCTTTGTGTCAGTTTTTAACAACGATGCTCTAAGTAGTATTACTCTAATTACTGGTGGTTTTCCTGCTAAATACGGTAATCGTTTATCTTCTGTCATTGATGTTAGAATGAAAGAGGGTAATATGAATAAAATTCACGGAAACGTAACA
>JAOZLS010000201.1:854-7405 GCA_029934705.1 Bacteroidales bacterium
GATAATATCTACTAAGTTTTTATTAGAAGGTCCAATCAAAAAAGACAAAACTTCTTTTATTATTTCGGGGCGAAGATTTATGTATGATTTAATAACACGTCCTCTATCAAAGAAATTATTAGATGGTATATCTTTAGGCTATTCTTTTTACGATTTTAATGCGAAAATTAATCATAAATTCTCTGACAAAAATCGTTTATATTACAGTTTTTATGGTGGTAACGATAAAATTCGTGCTGTATATAAAAATAAAGATTTTCCTACAGACAAGGCAACAAGTTCTATGGCATGGGGAAATATTTTATCAGGTATGCGTTGGAATCACATATTTAATAACAAATTATTTGTTAATACGGTAGCATATTACTCTCAGTATAAATTTAAAACTGAGAATTATGGTAATTTTGAAGAAAATGAATATTATAATATTTTTTATTCAGGGATAAATGATTTTAGCATTAAAACAGATTTTGAATACTTTTATAATGAAAATTATAAATTAAGATTTGGAACAAATTCAATTTATCATAGTTTTTATCCTGATGTTAAGCAGTTTAAGCAAAAACAAGAAACTGAACAATCTCTAAAATATACAGCTTTTGAAAGTGCAGTATATATTGATAATGAATTAATTATTTCAAAAAACATAAACGCTGTAATTGGATTTAGATTGTCAGACTATATTATTGAAAATAAACATTTTTTATCTTACGAACCACGAATAATATTTAATATTAAGCTGTTTAATTTTTTATCAATAAAACCTGCATATACCTTAATGCAGCAGAATATTCATTTACTTGCAGGTACTTCAACTGGGTTTACCAAAGCAATTTGGGTTCCTGCTACAATAAAGGCAGTGCCAGAAACTGCACAGCAATTTTCGGTTTCACTTGCTAGTTCATTAAATACTAAAATGTATGAACTGAGCATTGAGGTTTATGATAAAAAAATGAATAATCTTATTGCATATAAAGAAGGTGTATCTTATTTTAGTGGTACATCGGACTGGCAAGATAAAATTGAAATTGGCGGTATAGGAAAATCTAAAGGTATAGAAATGATGTTTCAGAAAACACAGGGACGAATTTCTGGTTGGCTTGCTTATACATTATCCAAAACAACACGGCAGTTTGAAAATATTAATAATGGTTTAGTATATCCTTATAAATATGATAGAAGGCACAATGCGAGTATATCATTAACATATAAAGTTAATAAACGCCAAACTGTTTCTGCAACCTGGGTTTATGGAACAGGTAATGCAATAACTTTACCTATTGCAAAATACAATGCAGTTAATGAAGACAATTCATTTCAAGAAGATAATCAAGGATTTGTTTTTACCGAAGAAGTTTATATTTACCCCAAACGAAACTCTTTAAGAATGAAACCATACCATCGTTTGGATATTGGGATGAACTTTTTCAAAATTAAAAAGAACACAAAACGAACTTTTAGTGTTGGTATTTATAATTTATATTTTAGGCAAAATCCTTATTTTTATTATTTATATAACCCGCCAAAATATGATAACGAAGGACAAGTTGTTGGTTATAAGCAAGCTCAAATTAGGCAAGTAAGCTATTTTCCATTCGTTCCATCAATAAGTTATAGTATTGATTTTTAAATTCACTGCAAATAATAACATAAAAATATATAATGTATTGCGATATTTGGGGGACGACTTGAAGTTGCCCCCCCCATTTGTAACAGAACTATTTTTGGATTTTTAAGAGTTTGAGTTTCTTTGTGAAGAAAATCAATATATTTATATTTTTTTGATATTAGCTTTGCATAATAAGTCTCGGTGTTGATTCTATAATTTATAAAAATACCGACACCGAGACTTTATTACTACATTATGATTTAATTTCTAATTAATAACGCTGGCAAGTATCCTTTGGATTATTCTCAGCAAAATAACATAATTTTTTGTACCATTCTTCGCCGTATTCCTCTGTTAATGGTTGTTCAAGAAATTTATATACCGGAACATCCAACTTCTTGCCATTTTTTACAGCTGATTTGCAAATGTCCCACTCGTCGTAGTTAACACCTATTACATCGGTAAACTGCTTTGTTCTAATAGGGTAGAGGTAACAAGATGAAGGCTTTCGGAATGAGATTTTGCCATCGTTAAAGGCTCTTTCAATAGCACACCATGCTATTTTTTCTTCATCAAAAACAACAAAAGCACATTCTGCTCCATTAACCAAAGTTGTAACAAAATCGCCTTCTGTATCTTTATAATAAGCTCCATCTTTTTCAACAGCAGCAATTCCTACTGGTCGCATATATTCTTTTACAATAGGAAGAACGTCTTCTAGTTTACTCATCTCATCTATTGTTAATGGAGCACCAGAATCACCTTCAATACAACAAATTCCTTTGCATTTTTTTAGGTCGCAAACGAATTTTTGTTCAATTACGTCGTCCGATAAAAGTTTATCATCAATTTGTATCATCTGTTTCTTAAATTAGGGCTTTACCTGTCATTATTTCAGGAATATCTATACCCATTATTTTTAATATTGTTGGAGCAACGTTTGCTAATGCTCCATCATTTATTTTTGTATATCTATCGTCAACCAAAATGCATGGTACTGGGTTTAGCGAATGTGCTGTATTTGGTGAGCCGTCAGCATTTATAGCAAAATCGGCATTTCCGTGGTCGGCAATTATTAAAACAGAATAATCATTTGCTTTTGCTGTTTCAACAACTTTTTCGACACATGAGTCAATTGTTTTTACCGCTGTTTGTATTGCTTCGTAAACTCCTGTATGTCCAACCATATCGCCATTTGCAAAGTTTAAGCAAATAAAATCATGTTCGTTTTTGTTTAATTCGGCAACTAATTTTTCTGTTACTTCGGGAGCACTCATTTCTGGTTGAAGGTCGTAAGTTGCAACTTTGGGCGAAGGAACTAATATTCTTTTTTCACCTTCAAACTCTTTATCTCTTCCACCTGAAAAGAAAAATGTTACGTGTGCAAATTTCTCAGTTTCGGCAATTCTTAGTTGTCTAAGTCCTTTGTTTTGAATTATTTCACCCAAAGTGTCTTTTAAATTATCTTTATCGTAAATAATATTTACATTTTTAAAGCTTTCGTCGTAACGAGTCATTGTAAGATAATGTAAATTAAGAGTTTTCATGCCAAATTCAGGCATGTTTTCTTGCGATAAAACAGTTGTAATTTCTCTTAGTCTATCTGTTCTGTAATTGAAACAAATAACAACATCATTTTCTTTAATTTTACCTAAAGGATTCCCTATATCATCAGTAAAAATAACTGGTTCAATAAATTCATCAGTTTTTCCTTCGGCATAAGATTCTTTTACAGCTTGAATAATGCTTTTAGATTTTTTCCCTTCACCTTTAACCATTAAATCGTAACCTTTTTGCACTCTTTCCCAACGTTTATCACGATCCATTGTGTAATAACGCCCTATAAGACTTGCAATTTTTCCGTTAGAAGTTTTTAAATGTTTTTCTAGGCTTGTTACAAAACCTAAACCGCTTTTAGGGTCTGTGTCTCGCCCATCGGTAATTGCATGTATAAAAACGTTGTTTAGTCCGTAGTCTTTGGTAATGTCGCATAATTTATATAGATGTCTGTCTAACGAATGTACACCACCATCGGATATTAGTCCTATAAAATGAACTGCAACATTTTTATTTTTTGCGTATTCAAAAGCTTCTACTAATACTTTATTTTCTGCAATAGTATTTTCTTCAATAGCTTTATTTATTCTAACTAAATCTTGGTAAACTACACGCCCTGCACCAATGTTTAGGTGTCCTACTTCGGAGTTTCCCATTTGCCCTTGTGGTAAGCCAACGTTTTCGCCATCGGTTAATAATTGGGAATTAGCATATTTCTTTTTTAAACCTTCTATATATTGTGGTTTTGTACTTGATATTACGTCAGACCTAGAGTTGTTTCCAATTCCCCATCCGTCTAAAATCATTAATAATGTTTTTTTTATCATTTTATATAATATTATATTTCTGAATAAAGCTTTAATTAATATTCTTGTTTTAAGGATAATAAAGAGCTTTAATAACTTTAAATTTTTCTATTTCAAAATATTTGTGTTTCTTATCTATTGTATATACTAAAAGACCTTCTCCTGCGTATTTGAATGGTCGCAACCTAACTTCTTTCTTGTTTTTTTCTTGTTCTTCTTTACTAATACTTTTGTTTGAAAATTTTGAATTAGGAGTAACTTTATCATTTACTGAAATTAATACGGTAGAACCTACTCCAAAATATTCAGGTTTATTTTCTCGTCCTATTTCAAATGCTTTAGCTTCTAAATATTTATCACCTATCCAAATCCCTTCAAATTTCATTTTATCAGAATTGAAAAACGTAATAAGTCGTATTTTATAGTAAGTTCCGTATCCTGTTTCAGGTCTTCCTCCGTGCCACTGTTGCGATGTTGTACTTCCGATTGTAAAATCTCCTTTACAAGGAGGGTTTGTAATTGAAAGAGCTAATAGGAGAGTTATTAAAATTTTCATTTTTCTACTTTTTAGAATAATTTACAAAGTTAGCTTTTTTTATTAAATTTGTTGACAAAATATTAACTATATAAATTATACTTATGAGAAAATTTACTTTTACACTTTTTCTTTTGGCAGTTATATTTACTGTGTCTGCTCAAAAAACTTCTAAAAGCATTTTGCAAGAACATATTGATAATGGGAGACAGGCATATTTGAAAAATGCTGATAAAGAAAATCATCGTACAATAAAAAATAATAATAAATCTGTAGATTATATTGTTGGCGACACAAAAACATTTTGGAGATGGGATTTAACAGTTATGCCTCCGCTTTGGGTTCAAGAACCAGCAACTTGTCGTGCTGTTGGCGAGTTATCATATATTTTTATTGCCGACGACCAATGGGATGTTAATATAAATCAATCAGATGTAGATTTGTCTATGTCTTTTCTTGAAGATTCAACCTTAAATACTACTGAGTATGGAATTGTAGCTATGGATACACTGTTTTTTGGCGAAATACCAGATGAAATAGATAATGACCCTAAAGTTATTTTCTTTTATAGTGGTTTAGGACAATTTAATGGCTCTGTTTTTGACGGATATTTTTCTGCATTTAATCAAATGACTGAGGCAGAAGCTCAAGCAACTGGAGACCATAGTAACGAATGTGAAATGCTTTATATGAGTTGCGACCCTGTAAATCCAACAAGTTTAATTACATTATCTGTCCTGTCGCACGAATTGCAACATTTAATACATTTTGGAGCAGACCCCGACGAAGAAACCTGGCTTGACGAAGGTTGTGCTGAACTTGCAATGGTTCTTTTTGGACAGCCAGATCCAATCAGCTCTTATAATACAAACCCAAATGATAATTTATTGGTTTGGGATCAACATTGGTCTGATTATATACAAACTATGCTTTTTGTAACTTATTTGAATGAACGCTTTGGTTCTGAATTTATAAGAAATATTGTAGCAAATACAAATAATAGTGTTGCAAGTATTAATGAGGAACTTGTAAATATAGGGAGTGATTTTAGTTTCTCAGATATTTTTTCGGACTGGGTAATTGCTAATTTTATTGATGACCCAGCTTTCGATACCGGACTGTATGGTTACGAATTACTTAGCCTGCCTAGCTTTTCTTTTTACTCGCCTTCGGAATATCCTGTAAATATATCGGAAACAATGAATAATTGTGCTAACTTATATTATGGTTTACCTACAACATTTTATGAAATTGCAATATATTTTACTGCTGATGTTCTTGAAGATTGGCATGTAAGTTTGCTTTGTTTTGATGAGTCTGACGAAATTCAAGAAGTGATAATACCAGAAGAATCTGATATGATTTTTACGTATCCAATGGATTATGCTTTAGGTAAGTTGATATATGTTGTTGCTAATAAAAAAGTTGCTTTTGGCGAAGATGATTTTAGTTTTATTGCCACTGATGTTTTTGCTAATATAAATGAAATAAATAATGATATTTCATTATCAGTATTTCCAAATCCTTTGGATGAGAGTTCTAAAGTTTCTATAAACTTAATCACATCCGAGAATGTTACAATTAGGCTAATTGATATTACAGGGAAAACTATTGATAATATTTTTACGGGTAAATTGAATGTTGGAGTTCATAGTTTCAATATAAAAACTCAAAATTTACAAAAAGGATTATATTTTATTAATATGATTAGTGATAATAATTCTTTTACCGAAAAATGTATAGTTGAATAAGTGTTCTCGTTCAAGAACAGAACAGTGAGACCACTTAAAAAAAATAAAATTTGTATAGAAATCGGTCTGACGGCTTCGTTAATTAACAGTAAATAAGATAGATGAATTTCTGCATTTTGCAAATACATCCGTCTGACCGGTTTTCTGAGTCGATTCAACAGTAATTAATTCTCTAAATTTTATTAAAAAAGACAACATTATATATTTAATGTTGTCTTTTTTGCTATTAATTTGAGTGTGTCTATAAAGTCTCTAAATATTCTGATTATTGTCATTTCGACCGGTAGGGAGAA
>JAOZLS010000202.1 GCA_029934705.1 Bacteroidales bacterium
TTGAAAAAGAATTAAAAGAAATGGGTATTAACACATTTTTACCAACAATTGAACAATTTGAAGAAAGACACAAAGCAAACTTACCAGAATATGGTAAAAAATACAATTTAGATATTCCTAATAGCACTGCAATATCAAATGTATCGAATATTCAAAAATTGAATAATGAATTTGAGTATCCTCTTCTTGTAAAAGGAAAATTTTACGACGCATATCCTGCATATAATCCACAACAAGTAGTAGGTTTTTTTAATAAAATTTCGGCTAAATGGGGAGTACCTGTAATTATTCAAGAATTTATTAGAGGTACTGAGGTTAACGTTATAGCATTAGGCGACGGAAAAGGAAATTTGATTGGTGCTGTACCAATGAAAAAACAATATATTACCGACAAAGGGAAAGCTTGGGGAGGAATTACATTAGACGATAAAAAGCTAATGGAAATTACCAAACATATAATTAAAGAAACCAAGTGGAAGGGCGGTATGGAGCTAGAAATAATAAAAACTCAAAGTAATAAATATTATATTATAGAAATAAATCCACGAATTCCGGCATGGGTGTATTTAGCAGTTGGTGCAGGTCAGAATTTACCAGAAGCACTAGTAAAATTAGCATTAGGGCAAGAAGTAAAACCCTTCACAAATTATGATGTAGGAAAAATGTTTATTAGATACTCTATGGATATGATTGGGGATATATCTCAATTTGAAAAACTTTCGATTACTGGAGAGTTATAAATAATATTTAATTGGAAATAAATAAAATAATTCCCATGAAAGATACTTATAAATATACGATTAAATTGCTAATAGTAAACATTTAAGCCCCTTTAGGGGTTTGGGGTACTGCCAAAAACTATTTTAATTGAAAAATAAGAAAGTTGTTTCTGTTCAGTATCTAAATAATAAGCAACTGTGTAAAATTAATTATATATTTACTTATCCGTAAATAGCTGATTGCTAGATTTTTCACAAATGTGTAAGCAACAATAAATAGCACTTAGTGCTTAAAACTCACTTTAAATTAATAAAATGGAAAAATTAAAATATGAACGCCCAATAATAAATAAAATATCAGCAGGGGTAACAGATAAGTTTGGAATGTCGCATAAAATGCCTGTAATTTCGGAAATTGATGGAGTAAAAGTTACAGATATTGTTGAAAAATATGACTCACCAGTATTTGTCCTTTCAGAAAAAACAATACTCGACAAATTTAATGCTGCCAAACAAGCATTTACTACACGCTACCCAAAAGTACAATTTGCGTGGTCGTATAAAACAAACTACCTAAGTTCTGTTTGTAAAACATACCATAATTTAGGCTCGTGGGCCGAGGTTGTTTCTGGTTTTGAATACGAAAAAGCTATACAAAATGGAGTTAAAGGCGAAAATATAATTTTTAATGGTCCCGACAAAGGCATTAAAGATTTAACCCTAGCTATTGCAAATGGCTCGTACATACACATCGACCATTTTGATGAATTATATGATATTATAAAAATAGCAGAAACTTCAGAGAAAAAGCCAAAACTTGCTATTAGAATAAATATGGATACTGGAATTTACCCAAGATGGGACAGATTCGGTTTTAACTACGAAAATGGTGAAGCATGGAATGCAATTAACCGTATTATGCTAAATCCAAAGCTCGATTTAGTTGGACTTCACACACATATTGGAACATATATTATGTCGCCAGATGCTTATGCTGTAGCTGCATCAAAATTATCGGAGCTTGCAGTTAGGCTTGAGAAAAAATACAATCACAACATCAAATATATCGACATGGGTGGCGGATTTGCATCAGACAATACATTAAAAGGTGCATATTTACCAGGCAAAGACACCTGCCCATCATTCGACGATTATGCCGAGGCAATTACAAATGCAATAATTAATTCTGAAATAAATCCGCAAAATATGCCAACATTATTTTTAGAAACTGGCAGAGCATTAATTGATGATGCCGGTTATGCAATTTCCACAGTATTAGCAAATAAACGCCTTGCCGACAGCCGACGCTCTATGATAATTGATTTTGGTATAAATACTCTTTTTACATCTTTTTGGTACGAACACGAAGTATATCCAGCACAAGAAGTAAGTGCACACTCCGAGGACACAACAATTTATGGTCCATTATGTATGAATATTGATATTATTAGAGAAGCGATTAAATTTCCACTTATGCAAAAACACGACAATGTAGTAATAAAGCGTGTTGGTGCTTACAATATGACGCAATGGATGCAGTTTATTACAATGCGACCAAAAATAATTTTAATTGATACTAACTCAAATACTCACATTGTTAGAGAAAATGAAACTGGTGAAAATATTAGCTCAATGGAGCGGCTACCTAAACATCTTTCTTAAAACAACTAAAAACTCTTATGTGGCACGGTGTAACAAATTAACTATATAAAGCTTAAAAAAAATATTTAGTATAATAGCTGTGCCACTCTTTTTAGTCAAATTGAAAAACTCGAAAATATTTACTTGTTTTTATGATAATTCGTAAAACTTTGCCAAAGTTTGAGCTTGCAAACATCTAAGGCATTAATAATAAGACAAATATTAAACAAGCAACAACTTTGGCAAAGTTATCAAATTAAAATCATGCTAAACACTTGATTTAGGCAAGCCATCTAAATAAAGTTCAAATAATAAAACGGATTAAACAACATTACAAATAGCATAACAAATGACAATAAAAAAGCATCTTAAAAATTTTAGTAGTACTGTACTAAATAGCTATTCGCAAATATTTTTTTCCGAAAACAAAGTTTTTGCGATAATATTAGTCGTTGTTAGTTTTTTAGATGTTTGGGCAGGTTTAAGCGGAATAATTGCTGTTATTACAAGTAATATTTTAGCTTTTATTATGGGTTATAATAAAGAAACCATAAAAAAAGGCTTGTATGGTTTTAATTCTTTATTAACAGGTTTAGGTACAGGTTTACTTTTTCAACCAAGCTATGAATTATTAATAATGGTATTTTTTGCTTCAATATTAACCCTAATAATTACAATAAATTTAGAAGGAATATTAACAAAATATGCACTACCTTATTTAAGTGTACCATTTTTATTTGGAATTTGGGCGGTATCGCTTTCAACCCAAAATTTTGAAGCACTTGGTTTAAGCGAAAGAGGAATTTATACTTACAATGAACTATACTCGATAGGAGGCTCAACACTGGTGAATATATACGAAACATGCATGTCGGTTAAAGGAGTTGAAAGCATTAAAATTTATTTTCTTTCGTTGGGTGCAATATTTTTTCAGAATAATATTTTTGCAGGAATTTTAATTGCAATAGGACTACTTTATTGGTCACGAATTGCATTTTCACTCTCATTAATTGGTTTTTATACTGCTTTTTGGTTTTATGCAGCTTTAGGAGCAGATTTTTCACAACTAGCCTACACATTTATTGGTTTCAACTATATACTAACATCAATTGCTATTGGAGGCTTTTTTGTTATTCCATCTGGCAAATCATATTTATGGACAATATTATTATTACCAGTAACAGTGATACTTACAGCTTCGCTACAAAAGATATTTATCATTTGGGGAATTTCAATTTACTCACTTCCTTTTAATATTATAGTTCTTTTATTTATATATGCTCTAAAATTAAGATATACAAAAGGTGATGGTTTAAACGATAATTTTGTAAGACAAAAAACTCCTGAAAAAACTCTTTATCTGAATAAAACCTTTGCACAAGTAAGTAAAAATAAAAATTTCTACCCCTTAAACTTGCCATTTTGGGGCGAATGGTCGGTTATGCAAGCACACAATGGCAAATATACGCACCAAAACGAATGGCAACATGCTTGGGATTTTATTATATTGAATAATGAAAACAAAGAATTTATAAATAATGGCGATATAGTTGAAGATTATTTTTGCTACGGAAAAAACATTATTGCTCCTGCAGCTGGCTATATAGTAGAATTAGCTGATGGAATAGAAGACAATATAATAGGAGAAATAAATACTGAAAATAATTGGGGAAACTCGATAGTAATTAAGCATAGTGAATATTTTTACTCACAAATTAGCCATATAAAAAAAGGCTCGCTGCGAATAAAAAAAGGCGACTATGTAGCAAAAGGAAAAACGCTAGCTAAAGTAGGGAATTCGGGACATTCACCCTACCCTCACTTACATTTTCAGGTTCAAGCAACACAATATATTGGATCAAAAACCATAAATTATCCACTATCAAACTATATTATTAATAACGAAACAGGGTTTGATTACAAAATATTTGGAACCCCCGAATTAAATCAAAAAATTTCGGTAGCAATACCTCATGAACTGCTAACTAAAGCAACACATTTTATTCCTGGCAAAATAATTAATGTAGAAATAAATAACAATAATATTAAATCTAAATTAATTTGGGAAACAGAAAAAGACATATACAACCAAACCTATATTAAATGCCCAACAACAAACTCTTATGCATATTTTACTGCAAATGAGACAGGTATATATTTTAGTAATTTTATTGGAGACAAAAAATCAGAATTATTTGATTTCTTTTCTAGTTTTTATAATGTAAAAACAGCTTTCTACAAAAACATCATAATGAATTCATTTATTGGACCAAATATGTTCTTCAATAAAATATTTATCTTTTTTCAAGATTTTATTGCTCCGTTTTTCTTATTTTTGAAGTCTGAATATACTATTAAATATATTTATGCAGACGAAAACTTTAGTCCCGAGCTTATTAAACTAGAATCTAAAATTTCTAAAAGTATCTTTAACAAAAATATTGAAAATATTAATTTTGATATTTCAATTAAGCAATCAGGAATAATTGAAATAACAAAAAACAAAAGTAAAACGATTACAATAAATTGATAAATATTAACACCATTACAATGAAAATGAAAAAAGTAATATTATTAGCACTTCTTATTTCTTTAGGAACAGGAATATACGCACAAGAAATTATTAACGTTCCTACAATTGACAAATTAACTTACGAGCAATATCAGAAAAAAGAATGGGCTCAACTTATTGAAACAGGGAAAAAATCTCTTGATAATGACATTGATTTTTATTATTTGCAACTAAGAATGGGAATTGCCTATTACGAACTTAAAAAATATTCGTTGGCAATTAAATATTTTGAAAATGCACACAAGCATAATAAAAAAGATGATATTGTACTTGAATATCTTTATTATACCTACATTTTTTCGGGAAACTATGACGATGCACGAACATTATCGCCATATATGTCGGAAAAATTATATGAAAAACTCAAAATAGGTTCTCATGCAATGGTATATTCATTGTATTTTGACACAAAACACAACTTTAACAAAAATATAATTATTGAACCAGAAGTAGGAGAAATTGTTGAACAAATAGCAGTTAAAAACCAGTCTTACTACAACATTAGTTTAGAGCATTTATTTGGAAAACGAGTTCGTATATATCATGGATTTTCGCACCTACAAATTGCAAACGAAGTACAAGAAATACCACACGATTTACTTGAATCACGTTATAAAGAAGATATTAAACAGAATGAGTACTATTTTTCAATGAAAATTTTGATTGCAAAACAGACAACCTTAAATACTGCTGTTCACTTTATATCATCAACATTTTCATCAATCGACGAGGCAAATAGCCGAAGAAACCGACCAAGTTACTTTTATAATTATAAAATAAAAAGTTTTGCGGGTTCTATGATGCTAACAAAAAACTTTCCTTATTTTTCATCGTCCATTGGCTCTGGTTTATCAACTTTAAATGGTAATTTTCAAGTTCAGCCCGAAGCAAACATAATTATTAAACCAAAAGCAAATAATACACTACAACTAAATTCAAAATTCATTTATCATATAGAAAACAATAACGAATATTACACTTACACACCTATTTTTAAGCAAGCCATAGGTATAGCCGTAACAAAAAATTTATATATAGAACCTTCGGCAACTTTTGGTCGATTATTTAACTTTACCGAATATAATGCAATGATTGCAAATAACGATTTAGATATAATAAAACAAAGATATGAAGCACTATTTAGCTATAATTCAAACAATCAAAAAGTGAATTTATTCGTTAAATATTCATATAATTTAAAAGAAAATAAATATAAAATAAACAGTATTCCTTATTCGCAAGACTATATTAATCAATCAATAACAGGAGGTATAAAATGGTATTTTTAAAAAGAAATATTTTAGTATTATTTGCAATAATAACAATTACACCACAAATTTTTGCTCAAAGTAATATAATTGCAGCATTTGAAAAAAGCTATGCACTAGAAAAAAGTGGAGATTACAAAAAAGCTGCCGATGAATTAAAAAAAGTATATTCAAATGAATCTTATGAAATAAATTTACGACTAGGTTGGTTAGAATATAATGCAGGATTATTTGTAGAATCGTCGGCACATTACCAAAAAGCTATAAACTTAAAACCATATTCCGAAGAAGCAAAATTTGGCATAATTTATCCAAAAGCAGCACAAGGAAAATGGACTGAAGTTATTAAATTGTACGACGAAATTTTAAAAAATGCACCGAGCAATACAACAGCACTATACCGACTAGGTTTAGTTTACTACGGACAAAAAAACTATGGAAAAGCTAGTACCTATTTTAAAAAAGTAGTTGATTTATATCCATTTGACTACGACGGCCTACTAATGTACGCATGGACAAATATTTATCTAGGTAAAAAAAGAGAGGCCAAAGTTCTATTTAATAAAGTACTAATGCTTTCACCAAATGATGAGTCAGCATTATCAGGCTTAAAAATATTGAATTAAAAATTTAACGATTTTAATATATTTATCACTTATTTCTTTCAAAAGAAAAGAGACTTTCTAAAATAGAAAGCCTCTTTAAATTTCAATATAGGTGGTTAAGATATTATTCTATTACCATCTTTTTACTTATAACAATACCTCCTGCTTTAACTTTAACAAAATATACGCCTTTAGCAACATTTGTTAAATCAATTTCAGTTTGCTTGTCTGTAAGTTGATTTTTATAAATTACTTGTCCGCTAATATTTACAATTTCTACATTTGATACTTCATTTGTAGGTAAAGTAATATTAAATAAACCTTTATTAGGGTTAGGATAAACTTTTGTATTACTAACTAAATTTTCAACAGAAACATTTGAGCCAACTTCAATTTCAAATTCTTGAGTTGTAGGTTCTCCATCAGTTTGAGCTTGTAAAACTACAGGATAAACATCAATACCTACTGGTGATGTTCCTTCTAATAATGCAGTACCATCACCATAATCGGTTAATGTTAACCAACTTGGTAAAGTAGGTGCAGTTATAGTAGCAACAATAAATGCTTCTTTAGATGTTGCAAATGTAGGGAAAGTA
>JAOZLS010000203.1:0-1110 GCA_029934705.1 Bacteroidales bacterium
TCAAAAAAGCGTTTAAAATCTGCACTTGGTACCGAAACACAAATTCGAGAATACTTATTTACATCAATATCGTCCTTAAAAGTAAAATAATTTAAAGGTACACTTCCTATATTTTTCACAAGTAACTCCTCGGTCGATTTATTTACAATTACAAAAATACCCATTGGTGTAGAATCATCATAAAATTCTTTTGCTAATAAATTATTATCCATCAGGTATTTAATATTTGTTTTTATATCAGCTACAGTTTTTTGCTGAAAATTTTTGGCAGCAACTCTCCCCTGCTCCGTATTAAGAATTTTTTCGACAAGTAATTGCGAAAAAACATTTACTCCATTTCCCGAGAACAACAAACGTATAGCAAACTCTTCATTAAATTCTTTATTACTACAGTGCATAAATCCTAGTCGCTGACCACTTAGTCCTACCGATTTGCTAAAACTCTCTGTTATTATTAAATTATCAAATTCTAGTAATCTAGCATACATTGTATCAGCCTCATCGTAAAACAATCTGCGATATGGGCTATCCCAAACTACTGTAATATTATATTTTTGTAGCTTTTTTAAAGTCTCAATTAATTTGTCGTCATCAAACTTATCACCTAACGGATTATTTGGATCGCAAATAATTATACTTGAATTCTTAAATTTTTCAGGATTATCATATAATTCGTCATAAGAATTATAGTAATAATGAGGAATATCTGTAATTTTAAACAAATTTGTATATGCACCCCAAAAGAAAGCAGGTGTAAAAACTTTTTCTACTTTTAAAGTTCTGTAAACCAAATAAAGAGCATTCATTCCTCCCGAAGTAATATAAATATTTTCAGTTGAAGATTTTTCATGAAAATAAGTCTGATTAATTGCCTTTCGCAAATCTAAAAACCCTCTTCCTGGTGGATAATATTGCATTTTGCTTGAATTAAAATCAAGCATCGGTATAACTTCCGACAAATCAATATTCACAACCTGATTTATTCCACGATTAAGATATAAAAACTCTTGACCAGTTTCTATACTTTTCTTCTTCAACTTTTCTCCAATTCCAACAATTGCTGAATATTTTGCACTACTTTTATTTATTTCCATAACAAAAATATTTTTT
>JAOZLS010000203.1:1210-7373 GCA_029934705.1 Bacteroidales bacterium
GAATTTTGCTTTTGAATTCCTCGCATTTGCATACACATGTGCTGTGCTTCAATTACAACAGCTACTCCAAGCGGATTTAAAGTCTCTTCAATACAATCTCGAATTTCCATTGTTAAACGCTCTTGAATTTGCAAACGTCTTGAGAAAGCCTCAACAACACGAGCAATTTTACTTAAACCTGTAACCTGACCATCAGGAATATACGCCACATGAGCTTTGCCAAAAAATGGTAACATGTGATGCTCACACATCGAGTATAATTCAATATCTTTAACAATTACCATTTCCCTATAATCCTCTTTAAACATGGCACTTCTTAAAATTTCTTTAGGGTCGGTATTGTAACCTTGAACCAAAAACTGCATTGCTTTTGCCACTCTTAAAGGTGTTTTTAATAAGCCCTCACGCTTAGTATCTTCGCCCAAAAGACCTAAAATTTCTTCATAATTTTTCGATAACTTTTCGGTAGTTTCATCATTCCATTTATCAATTCTAACATATCCTTTCTCCCTATCAATTCCAAAGCCTTTTGATGTTTCTTCCATTTTAATATATATTTATTGTATTTATCTTTAATATTTTTTTTTTCTTTGTAAAAGTATTAATTATTCAATTATTATGAAGGAATATGTCGAAAAATAGCATATTAATAAGCGTTGCTACACAAAATGAAATAAAATTACTTAAAAATAGCCTAGGTAAACCTATTTATTCTAATAACTTTTTAAATAGATATTTATACAAAAACAATTATATAGACATTGCCATAACTGGTATAGGACAATCACTTACTACATACAATTTAACTAAAATATTTAATAACAACTCATATAATTTAGCAATTAACACAGGAATTTGCGGAAATTTTAATAGAAATATTAACATTGGAGAAACTGTAAATATTATTTCCGACGAATTTGGAGATTTAGGAATAAGCTCTAAAAATAAGTTTGAAACCCTTTTTGACACAAAGTTTATAAATTCAAATAGCTTTCCTTTTAAAAACAGTAAACTCTTTTCTAACTATAAGTTAAAAGAAAATTATAATTTAAAAGAAGTAAGTGCAATAACAGTAAATACAGCATCGGGCGAAAAAGAACAAATAAATTTAAGAGAAAATAAATTTGCTGCTGACACAGAAAGTATGGAAGGTGCTGCTTTTTTTTATGTATGCTTAATGGAAAATATCAAATGTCTTCAGATTCGTTCTGTTTCAAATTATATTGAAGAAAGAAATACCGAAAACTGGGATATACCATTAGCAATAACCAATTTAACAAAAACACTTTTATTAATAATTGATGATTTATAAAATCACAAAACATGTAAAAACCGAATATAAAAACGGTAATAAGTCATACCCCCTTCTAAAGAGGGCTAGGGGGATTTTAAACGATAATTAAATAAATGAAACATATTCCATACAATAAAAAGCTAAAAACATTCTCTCAAGAATTAAGAAACAAATCGACTTTATCTGAGATAATACTATGGAAAAAAATACAGAATGGACAAATAAAAGGTTACAAATTCAACAGACAAAAGCCATTACTAAATTATATTGTGGACTTTTATTGTAAAGAATTAAATTTAGTTATAGAAATTGATGGACAAAGCCATGATAATAAATATCATGCCGACATAAAAAGACAAAAAGAGTTAGAAGAATATAAGCTCTACTTTTTAAGATTTGATGACAGAAAAATTAAAAATGATGTTCAGAATGTAATAAGAACTATTGAAATTTGGATTGACAATTTTGAAAAGTCAATTAAGAAATCCCCCTAACCCCCTTAAAAGGGGGAATAAAGGCGTTTTATTAAATATAAAATTACCAAATGAGTTAAACCTATTATTAAACTACTATAATAATAGAATATAAAAAAACGGAAATAAAGTCATTCTACCTTACAAAGGGGGAATGAAGACGTTTTATAAAATATATAATTACAAAATTAGTAAAACCTATTATAAATGAGCAAAAATAAAAAAAACGGTAATAAAGTAATTCCCCCTTCCAAAGGGGGCTAGGGGGATTTTAAACGATAAAAAAGAATCATAATAAACAAAGCCTATTATAAAAAATACAAAATATAAAAGATATGAAACTAACTCTAGGATTTTCGACTTGCCCAAACGATACATTTATTTTTGATGCAGCAGTACACAATAAAATTGATACCGAAGGACTAAGCTTCGATTTAATTTTAGCTGATGTAGAAGAACTAAATGCAAAAGCATTTGATGCAAATATAGATATTACAAAATTAAGCTATCATGCTTATGCTCATGTGTCTAACAACTATATTTTACTTAATTCGGGAAGTGCATTAGGGAATAATAACGGACCATTACTTATTAGTAAACGTAAAATTTATCCTGACGAAGTTAATGATCTAAAAATTGGAATACCAGGTAAATATACTACTGCAAACCTATTGTTATCAATAGCATACCCTAAGGCAATAAATAAAACTGAATATATTTTTTCCGATATTGAAGCCGCACTTCTTGACCAAGAAATAGATGCAGGACTTATAATTCACGAAAATAGGTTTACTTACAAAGAGCGAGGACTAAATAAAATTATAGACTTAGGTGAATTTTGGGAGAATAAAACACGAATGCCAATACCCTTGGGAGGAATTGTTATTAACAGAAAACATTCTAAAGAAACACAGCAAAAAGTTGAGCGAGTAATTCGTAGAAGTTTAGAGTTTGCTTATAAAAACCCAGCAGAAAGTTTAGCATTTATAAAGCAATATGCACAAGAAATGGATATTGAAATTATGAAAAAGCACATTGATTTATATGTTAATCAATATTCTATAGATTTAGGCGAAACAGGCAAAAATGCAATTAATATATTATACAAAGAGGCACTAAAAAACAATTTAATTCCGCAAATTAATAATAATATTTTTGTGTAATATTTTTCAACCACACAATACACTAATGAGCAGCAAAGCCCAAGGTTGCTACACTCACCTTTACATTTGGGATTTGGAGTAACTCCTCGGCACACGAAATTAAAGTTGAGCCAGTTGTTACAACATCATCAATTAACAAAATATGTTTATTCTCTAAATTATGATTTTTTGATATTTTAAAAACGGACTCTACATTTTGCCTTCTTTCTTCCAACGATTTTTTTGTTTGAGTATCGGTAAATTTAATTCTTTTTAAAGTACTTGTATCAAGTGTTTTATCAAGAGTTTGTGACATACCTGCAGCAATACTCTCGCTTTGATTATAGCCACGTATAAAAAGCTTTGTTGGATGAAGTGGTACTGGAATTATAACATCAATTTCATTAAAAACAGAATCGACCAGATCCACACCAAAGAATTTGCCCAGTTCGTAACCAATTTCCGGTTGATTTTTATATTTTAACTTATGAATAATATTTCGATAATTACTACCTTTTTCAAAATTAAAATAAGAAGTAGCATAAGTTATATCCGAAATCCCCCAGAATAATTTTATTATCGGATTATCATCTTTTTCATGATAATTTGTTCGTGGCATATCGTATAAACACTTAGTACACAAAATACTTTCGTGTTTTGACAAAGGAGTATCGCAAGAGACACAACTTTTAGGGAAAAATAAAAGAAAAAACTCCCTAATATGAATAATTATTAAATCTAATAGAAAAAATTTAGTGTTTTTCATTAAAAATATCTTAATTTGTAAAATATTTTATACTTTTATACAATTATAAGTACTAAGTGCAATTTATTGTTGCTTACTAAAATGCTTTAATAGTTATGAATATAAATATTCACAATTCTTATAAGCAAATATTAAACCGAAAACAAATTTTCACAATTTTTAAAATTATAAATTAGACGCTAAATAAATTCAAGATGAAAAGACTAAGCCTTATCCTAACAGTTATCTTTTTTGTGGCATTCATAAGTTCATGCAAAAACTTAAAAGAAGACAAAGACAACAATGGTATCGACTCAACTGATATCGTTTACTCCGACGACAATTACGAACATTACGATGCCGACACAGCTACAATGGCAGACAATACTTTAGACACAGCTCTTGTCATTGTTAAAGACACCGTAAATACTGTAAAAGACACCGTAAAAATTGAGCCTGTTATGGCTGAAAATAATGATGGCTCGTTAAAAAAAGTTTCAGAAGATGAAATGAAAAAAGAACAGAAAAAAAATGTTAAAAAAGAACATGTTAAAAAGTTCTACATAATAGCTGGTAGTTTTAAAGAAATGAAAAACGCTATAAGACTACGTTCTTTTTTCAAAAGTAAAGGTTACCCAGCAATGGTTCTTTATCCTGAACATAGTTATAATAGAGTAGCAACTGGCTCGTACCCAAATAGAGCAACTGCCGAAAAAGACATTAAAAAGTTTAGATCAATGAATCTTTTTTACGAAAAAGAAAAAATTGAATACTGGCTTCTTTGGAGATAAGGTAAATTTAACCTTCTATAAAAAACACAGAAAAATATAATTTTCTGTGTTTTTTTATTTTCAGCAATATGCAATTTACATATTTAATAATTTCACAAACTTAGCTTGATATTACTTTAGCATTAATAATCAAAATCGGAAAGTGCAGTTAGTACTGTTCCCATTTTACGGCGAACAACATAGCCTTCGCCCAAATAATTATTTACATTAATAAAAAATGCAACTTCCCTACCCGATTTTGTTGTTAAATAACCAGCATAAGCCGATATAAATCTTATCGAACCACTTTTTAATCGCATATTGCCTTCGGCAGAAGTTCCTTTACAAAGGTGGCGAACCGTACCCTCTTTCCCTGCTATTGGGAGTGATGCTTTAAATAATTCGGAATTCTTACTTTTAGTTTTCATATATTCCAACAAAAAAACCATTTGCTTTGCCGTAATTGTATTATACCTCGACAAACCACTTCCATCATTTATAGACAAGCCTCCAATATCCATTCCTTTATTCTTCCAAAACTCTGTTACAAGCTTTGCTGCAAATTTTGTAGAAGGTTTATTTTTTTGTTTCACTCCTATTTGGCAAAGCAAATGTTCGGCATATAAATTTACACTTCGGTAGTTTGTAACTCTTATAATTTGAGCTAACGAAGGCGATTTTATTTCTGAAATTATTTTATGAACCTGATTGTCGCTTTTAGCAAGTTCGGGGCTTAGTCTGAAAGAACTTGCTGCTTTGTCAACAATTATTCCACTTTTTTTGAGTTTTTGTTTAAACATTTGTGCTGTAAATAAAGCAGGATCGGGCATTGAGCCTTTTACTTTATATTTTTGTTTTCCTACAGGTAGCTCTCCTCTAATATATCGAAAATAAGTATATGGTGCTCCAAAAATATACGAATTATCCGATTTAATATTTGCAGCAGTTACTGTATTATCAATTTCTAAATCCTTAATTTCAGGGTAAATACCAGTAATAACACAAGTATCACCAACTTTTGCACCAGTATTATAGGTTAAAGTATAAATATTATCCATAACCGACAAGCCATTTGCTCCTGCCCCAAAATAATTTCCCATATCCTCCCAAGCCCAAGCTGGCGGAACAATATCATGACTAAAAACTCGAGCATCAGCAATAATTCCACCCGAAATATTTAAAATCCCTTCTTTTTTAAGTGCATCAATCCATTTATAAAAGAAAGTTTCGTTTCTGGTTTGAGCAAAATATTTTGAACCTAAAGTTGGGTCGCCACCACCTTTTATAATTACAAAGCCATTTAAAGTTTTAGATGCAGAATCAATTTTGCCAACATATTCTATTTTAGTCTTAAACCTAAAATCGGGTCCTAAAACCTCGAGGGCAGTTGCTGTTGTAAAAAGCTTTTGAGTAGAAGCTGGAGCTAATGCCATATCGGGGTTAAGTTCGGCAATAACTTCGCCAGTGTTTACATCTATTGCATAAAAACTAATACCAGCATTTTTAAAAAGCTTATCTTTCTTAAAATTTGAAATAGCCGTATTAAGGTTGTTTTTTACTGGAATTACTGTTTGAGCACAGGAATTTAATGATAAACTCAAAATTAAACTTGTTAAAAAATATAATAATTTAACTTTCTTCATAAAAAAAATGGTTTTAATTATTTATAATTGAGTCCACTCCAAAAAGTCATTATACCCCTAAATCCCATAGCCGTCAAGCTAAGGACGAACTGTATG
>JAOZLS010000025.1 GCA_029934705.1 Bacteroidales bacterium
AGCTTTCACACAATGAATTATTACTGGAAACTTATTAGTATTCGCATAATTTAGCTGTTTTTCAAATAATTGAGTTTGAATATCAAATTTTTGTTTCAATTTATCAAGACCAATTTCACCAACAGCTAAAATATTTTTATTAGTAAAATATTCTTTAAATCGTTTAAAATATCCGTCAACATTAAACTCATTTACATACCACGGGTGTATTCCAACAGAGTAGTATTTAGTTAAATCTAATTTCTTTTGTTCATTAACTAAAACGTTATTTAAAGTAAAAACCTCACCATCATCACTGATGTTATGACTATGAATATCAACATATAACAAATTATTAATCACCGTTTTCTCACTTTATAAAAACATTTATTTTTGGTTTTAGTTTAGAATAGATATGCTGTTTAAAATAATATAGTTATCCGCTTTTTTGGCTTTCGTTTAAAATGGCGATGTTATTTTGCCCATTTCAAGTATTTTCTCCTGAAATTTTGATAAGAAGCAAGGTAAAAACACCTCACTTAGGCAATATATATCGACCAACGACATTTTAAACTAAAGCTTTTTTAAAAGCAAATTTCCCTTGCCCTTAAAAAGGGAAATTCATAGATATTTTACGAATCCACCTTTTTAAAGAAGCTTGAGTTTTTTAAAGGAACTATTTGGATATTCATTCTATATAATTCGATTACTTTTCTAAATAAGAACCTTATTTTTTAATATCTGCAATACCTTTTTCTATTCTTTTTATAGTTTCTTCTTTTCCTAACATTACAACAATATCAAAAATATGAGGACCACCTCCTGTACCAGTAAGTACAAGTCTAAAAGGATTAAAAACTTTTCCAAAACTCAAGCTATTTTCGGTAACAAACTGTTTAACTAAAGCCTCTGTATTTTCAACAGTAAAATCGCTTTCATTAATTTGCTCAAGTATTTCTTTGATACTTGTTAAGTTAGAAGGCGTATCATCTTTCCAATTTTTCTTAATTACCTTTGGATTGTATTCTGTAGGCGTTTCAAAAAAGAAAGACGCATGATTCCAAAAATCATGAGTTAAAACAATTCGTTCCTTAATATATCCAGCAACTTTTTCCATATATTCAGCCGTGCAATCAAAAGATTTTGCTTTTAACATTGGCATAAATATTTTTGCTAAGTCTGCGTTAGACATTTCTTTTAAGTACTGCTGATTAAACCATTTAGCTTTCTCTGGAGAAAATTTAGCACCAGCTTTTCCAACTTTTTTAAGGTCAAATTGTTCTATTAATTCTTCAATACTAAAAATTTCTTGTGTAGTACCCGAACTCCAACCTAAAAGAGCAATCATATTTACAAAAGCATCTTTAATATAGCCATCCTCTCTATAACCAGCATAAATTTCGTCAGTTTTAGGAGCTTTCCATTCTAGTGGAAAAACAGGAAATCCCATACTATCACCATCTCTTTTACTCAATTTTCCTTTTCCATTAGGTTTTAAAAGAAGAGGTAAATGTGCAAATTCAGGCATATCATTTTCCCAACCAAAACTTCTATATAACAAAACATGTAAAGGTAATGACGGCAACCATTCTTCGCCACGTATTACATGAGAAATTTCCATATATTTATCGTCAACAATATTTGCTAAATGGTAAGTGGGTAAACCATCCGACTTAAAAAGAACTTTATCGTCTAAAGTCGAAGTATTTACAGTAACATTTCCTCTAACAATATCTACAACGGTAAGTTCTTCATTCTCTGGCATATTAAAACGTACAACATAAGCATCGCCAGATTCTAATTTATTTTCAATTTCTTCGTCAGATAAAGTAAAAGAGTTTTTCATATCAACACGTGTTACAGCATTGTATTGTCTAACAGACGAGCCAGATTTTTCGAGTCTTTCACGCATTTCTGTAAGTTCAGCAGGAGTATCAAAAGCATAATACGCATACCCCATTTCAATTAACTCTAAAATATGTTTTTTATAAATATCTTTTCGTTCCGACTGCTTATAAGGTCCAAATTTTCCACCCTCTGTAATGCCTTCATCAACTTTTATTCCGCACCATTCCAAGGATTTCATTATATAATCTTCAGCACCTTCAACAAAACGAGTTTGATCTGTGTCTTCAATTCGTAAAATAAAATCGCCATTATGTTTTTTTGCGAATAAATAATTAAACAAGGCCGTCCTTACGCCTCCTATATGCAAAGGTCCTGTTGGACTTGGAGCAAATCGTACTCTTACTTTTTTGGTCATACTATATATTTTAATAAAGCTGTTATATCAATAAATAAAATGCAAAAATATAAATATAATGCTGAAATTGTAAATATTCCAAATAAAACTATTTTTCTTACAATAATTATTAAGATTTTCATTAAAAAAAATCACTTTTAACAAGAACAAAGTACCACATTCTTTACAAACACAGAGATTTAGAAATGTAAACAATAGTTTTCAACAATTAAGCACAGAATTATTAAAATACATATCTTTACAAACTGGGAATATATCCTAAAAAAACTAATAAGAAAAAGTATCTTAGTAGTCAAAATAATAGTATAATTTACAAGAAAATACCCCTAACTACAATGTCAAATTTTACGCACTTGCACCTTCATACTCAGTATTCCATACTGGATGGAGCTTCTCAAATAGAAAAGCTCATAAAAAAAGTAAAAGAAGATGGAATGGACTCGGTTGCCATTACCGATCATGGAAATATGTTTGGAGTTAAGCAATTTCATAAAATTGCGAAAAAAGAAGGTGTAAAACCTATTTTAGGTTGCGAAACTTATGTTGCTAGGCGTTCAATGTCCGAAAAATCTACCAAAGAAGACAGAAGTGGTTATCATTTAATAATTCTTGCAAAAAACACTATAGGTTATAAAAATCTTATAAAAATCATATCAACAAGTTGGATTGATGGACTTTACTATAAACCAAGAATTGACGAAGAACTTCTGTTCAAACATTCAGAGGGATTAATAGTATCATCGGCATGCTTAGGAGGCGAGTTTCCACAAAATATAATGAAAGGAAGGCTAGAAGAAGCGGAAGAATTTGTAGTAAAATACAAAAAAGTTTTTGGCGACGACTTCTACCTTGAAATGCAAAGACACAAAACAGGAGACCCTATAAAAGATAGCGATACATTCCAAAAGCAAGAAGACGTAAACAAAGCAATTATTGAAGTTTCGGCAAAACTGGGTGTAAAATATATTGCTACAAATGATGTTCACTTTATTAATAAAGATGATGCCTACGCACATGACATTCTTATTGCATTAAGTACAGGAAAAGACATTGACGACCCTACCAGAATGCAATATTCAGGTCAAGAGTTCTTAAAGACTCAAGATGAAATGAAAGAGCTTTTTGCAGATTTGCCTTTAGCTCTTGAAAATACAATTGAAATATCAAATAAAATTGAAGAATACGATTTAGATAGAGAACCTTTAATGCCAGCCTTTGAAATGCCAGAACCATTTACTGATGAAGGCGAATATCTAAGACATATTTCTTTTGAAGGAGCTAAAAAAAGATGGGGAGAAATTACACCAGATATAAAAGAAAGACTTGATTTTGAACTCGATACAATGATTTCAATGGGTTTCCCTGGATATTTTTTAATTGTTTGGGATTTTTTAGAAGCAGCAAGAGAAATGGGTATATCTGTAGGGCCAGGTCGTGGTTCTGCAGCAGGTTCAGCAGTTGCTTACTGTCTTAAAATCACAGATATCGACCCAATTAAATACGGTTTACTTTTTGAGAGATTCCTTAATCCAGACCGTGTATCAATGCCCGATATTGACATTGACTTTGATGAAGATGGACGAGAAAAAGTACTAGACTGGGTTGTTGAAAAATATGGCAAAAAACGCGTAGCAAATATTGTTACTTTTGGAACAATGGCAGCAAAAATGGCCGTTAAAGATGTTGCAAGAGTTTTAAAACTACCTTTACACGAAGCAAACAGATTAGCAAAACTAATTCCTGAGAAACCAGGGACTACTCTAACAAAAGCATATAAAGAAGTTCCGGAGTTTGCAAAAGAAAAAGACTCACCAGACCCACTTATACGAAATACCTTAAAATATGCAGGAGAGTTAGAAGGCTCAATTAGACAAACTGGAGTTCATGCATGCGGTATTATTATTGGAAAAGAAGACCTTATTGGACACGTTCCTTTAAGCACTTCGAAAGAATCGGATTTACTTGTTACACAGTACAATGGAAAGCATGTTGAAGACATAGGATTGATAAAAATGGACTTTTTAGGTCTTAAAACTTTATCAATAATAATGGATGCTGTTAAAAATGTTAAATATTCCAAAGGAATAGACATTGACATTGATCATATATCATTAGAAGACGCTAAAACCTACGAAATTTACGCAAAAGGGGAAACTACAGGTCTTTTTCAGTTTGAATCCGAGGGGATGAAAAAACACTTGAAAAATTTAAAACCTACTCATTTCGACGATCTTATTGCAATGAATGCACTTTATCGTCCAGGTCCAATTGAATATATACCTAGTTTTATTGCCAGAAAACATGGTAGGGAAAAAATTGAATATGACCTTCCTGAAATGGAGGAGCAGCTTAAAGCAACTTATGGTATTACGGTTTACCAAGAGCAAGTAATGCTTTTGTCTCAAAGACTTGCAAATTTCACCAAGGGTGAAGCAGATTCGCTACGTAAAGCAATGGGAAAGAAAATATTCTCAATGCTTGCTGGTTTAAAAGTGAAATTTTTGGCTGGTGCCGAAAAAAATGGACACAATAAAAAAAGTGTTGAGAAAATTTGGGGCGATTGGGAAAAATTTGCTCACTACGCATTTAACAAATCACACTCGACCTGTTACGCTTACATTTCATACCAAACAGCCTACTTAAAAACACACCATCCAGCTGAATTTATGGCGGCAGTTTTAACCCGAAACCTTTCAAACATAAAAAAAGTTACAATTTTTATGGACGAATGCCGAAGAATGGGGCTTAACGTACTTGGTCCAGATGTTAATGAAAGTTTTAATAACTTTACGGTAAACAAAAAAGGGGCTCTTCGATTTGGAATGGGAGGAGTAAAAGGAGTTGGAGAAGCTGCGGTTCGTGAAATTATTAAAGAGCGAAAAGAAAATGGTTCATTTACAGGAATTTTTAATTTTATAGAACGAGTTAACCTTTCTTCCGTTAGCAAAAAAACTATAGAATCACTTGTTTTTTCAGGAGCATTTGATCAATTTGAAGATTTAAGAAGAGATATTTTCTTTAAGGCCGTTCCTGGACACGAATTAATTTTTCTTGATGAACTCGTTAAATACGGAAGTAAAATACAAGGAGAAGGAGACACGGCACAACAAGGATTATTCGGGGAAACAGTAGAAATAGTAAAACCTAAACTCCCTGAGATTAATGATGATTATGATAAATTAAATATTCTAAATAAAGAAAAAGAACTTATTGGAATATATTTATCAGAACATCCTCTTGATAGATTTAGGATTGAAATAGGTAATTACTGTAATGCAACACTAGAAGATTTTACTAATTTAGAAGCCCTTGAAGGAAAAGAAGTTAAAATAGCAGGAATGGTAACCGAAGCATTTCATGGCACGACAAAAACGGGTAAAGCTTTTGGTACTGTTACTATTGAAGACTATACAACATCGTATAAACTGTACATGTTTGGAGAAGACTACGTAAGTTTTAAAAACTACTTTACAGTTGGTTACAATCTTATATTTAAAGGAAATATTCAACGAAAATGGAATAAGCCTGAAAATGATTTAGAATTTAAAATAAGACAAGTAAACCTACTTTCAGAAATGACAGAAAAAATGGTTAATTCACTAACAGTTGAAATCCCATTAGAAACTATTTCTAATGATTTTATTTCTGAATTTCAAAAATTAGTTGATGAAAATAAAGGTTCGAAGGAATTACAATTTTTCATATATGACAGAAATGAAGACGTATCATTTAAAATGTTTTCAAGAACCCATAAAATTGAAATTTCGACCCAAGTGATAAGTGCTTTAGAAAACAAACCAGAAATTAGTTATAAAATAACATAAAAAGACATAATATTACTTAAACATTCTTTAAAATTAGCACTCTTTATTTGGTATTTTACATATTGAAGTGTAAATTTGTGAACTAATATAAATTTAAAACCTTTTAAAATGGCATTAGCAGTAACAGATAGTAATTTTGAAGAGATAGTATTAAAATCGGAAATTCCAGTAATGGTTGATTTATGGGCTGAATGGTGTGGACCGTGTAGAATGATTCATCCTATATTTGAAGAATTAACCGAAGATTACAAAGGGAAAGCATTAATGGTAAAACTTGATGTTGACAATAACCGTGAAACAGCTATGAAGTACGGAATAAGAAACATTCCTACGGTTTTATACATTAAAAATGGAGAAGTTGTTGACAAACAAGTTGGTGTAGTATCTAAATCAAAATTTGCAGACAAACTAGACGCAATTCTCTAATTAATTATATTAAAAAGGTGCTATAATAAATTTGTAACACCTTTTTATTATTATAAACTAATTTTTCAACAAAATAATTCCAGTTTATTGAAAAACATTAAAGACATAGCACAATTTAAAGAATTTGGCAAACTAGAATTGTTAGCAAAGCAAGTAGTTGAAGGCTATATCACGGGGCTTCACAAAAGTCCTTTTCATGGTTTTTCGGTTGAATTTGCTGAACACAGACTATATAACAAAGGAGAATCGACCAAAAATATTGACTGGAAACTTTTTGCAAAAACCGACAAGCTATTTGTAAAAAGATTTGAAGAAGAAACAAACCTTAGGAGTCGTATTATTATAGACACATCCTCGTCGATGCTATTTCCATACAACGACAAAAATAAAATTAACAAACTTACATTTTCAATATATAGTGCAGCAGCATTAATATATTTACTGCAAAAACAAAGAGATGCCGTTGGACTTAGTCTCTTTTCGGACACAGTAAACACACATACCGATGTAAAAATGTCTGGCGTTCATACTCGCTACTTATACTCGTTGTTAAATAATTTAATGCACAACCACAACACATTAAATATTGAAACAAATGTAGCATCAGCGCTGCACCAAATTACCGACAAAATACACAAACGCTCATTAATAATTATTTTTAGTGATATGTTTTCAAATAATGATAACGAAAAACTTTTTTCGGCACTTCAGCACATGAAACATAACAAACACGAAGTAATTATTTTTCATGTAACAGATAAAAATCTAGAATTGAATTTTGAATTCAAAAACAGACCATACAAATTTGTTGACATGGAAACAAACGAAACAATAAAATTAAATCCCAACGAAATAAAAGATCATTTTAAAAAATCATCACAAGAATTTTACGATGAATTAAAATTAAAATGCGGACAATATAAAATCGACTTTATTGAAGCAGATATAAACTCTGACTTTAAAGATATTCTCGTTCCCTTTTTATTAAAAAGAAAAAAACTTCACTAAACCAAAACAAATGAAACAAGTACTTATAGTAATTTTAATGGCTATTGCATTAAATAGTTTCTCGCAAGACATTAGCAAACAAGTTGAAAACAATAACACATTTGCCATAAATATTATTAAATATCTAAAGAATGACAGTTCTAACTTTTTTGTTTCACCAATAAGTATTTCATCAGCATTAGCAATGACTTATGAAGGAGCGGAAGGCAAAACAAAAGAGCAAATGATGAAAGTACTTCTATTTAATAATGATAAAGATAAATTACGAACAGACATTAGCACAATTTTAAATCAGGCAAAAGCAACCAGAAATACGAGTTATTATAATTTGAAAATATATAATACGATTTGGGCTCAAGAAAACTATAAGTTCCTTTATACATTTATAGATAATCTAAAAAACAGTTACAAAGCTCCGGTAAATTTTGTTGATTTTACTTCTGAAAAAAGTCGAAAATCAATTATTGCAAAATTAAATAAGAAAGTATCTAAGCAAACCGAAAATAAAATTATTGATTTGCTAACAGACGATGATATTGACGAAGAAACAAAAATGATACTCGTAAATGCAATATATTTTTCGGCAAAATGGGGAACTGCTTTCGACAAAAAGAAATCTACCGAAAAAAATTTTATTGGATATAATCATAAGCAAAAAACAATGTTTATGAACAGAACAATGCAAGCAAAGTATTTTGAAAATGATAAATATAAATACCTAGAAATACAATACAAAGATAATAAAGCAAAAATATGCATTATACTCCCAAATGATAACAAAGGATTAGCAGATATAAAAAGCACTTTTAATTATGCAAGTTTAGTTGAATTAGAAAAAAATGCAGTAGTAAGGTCAGTAAAAATATCGCTACCTAAATTCACAATTGAGAATAAAATAGAAATGTCTAAAATACTGTATGATGCAGGAATGAGATTACCATTTACAGATAAAGCTGATTTTACAGCAATGACATGTAAAAAAGAACTTAAAATAGATAAAATTATACACCAAGCTTTTATTAATATTGATGAAGCAGGAACAGAAGCAGCGGCAGCAACAGCGGTAGTTATGACAAGAATCACATCAGCAGCTCCATCAAAGAAGGTTGAATTCAATGCAAATCATCCTTTCTTATTTTTTATAAAAGAAAATAAAACAAAAAGTATATTATTTTTAGGTCAATTACTAGACATAGAAAAATAGCAAATTCATAAATTATTGATTTACATAAACTAAGAATTATGTCAGCACTATTAAGTTTCGCAATTTTTCCAACAAGTAAGGGCGATAGCGTAAGTGAATATGTAAGTAAAGTGATAAAAATAATTTCGAAAAGTAATTATCCATACAAATTAAATGCAATGGGTACTGTAGTTGAGACAGAAACAGTTTCCGAAGCATTAGACGTTATTCAAAAATCGTATAATATTTTAGAAGAATTCTCTGACAGAGTATATATTACAGCAAATATAGATGTACGAAAAGGGAAAACTGGCAGAATAAAGTCTAAAGTTGATACAATAAATAAACTAATAGGCTAAGGAGTTGTCTAGTATGTAATGACGTTTCCATGTCCTGCGGACGATGGAAAGTCTTCACACACCTTATAATATTATAAATTTAAGAGGCTGTTATAGTCATAATATCAGCAAGATAAAAAACGTTCCTTTATCAATAAGGGAAACAAAATTAAAAACATGAAAGAAAAAAATGCTAATACTTTGTTTATTGTCACTTATTTACAGCTCCTAACCGTTAAACTCTCGCATTAATTTTTCTTTTTTTCGCAAAACATATTTAATACCATACGATTCGGCACGTTCTCTCTTTTCTATATCAGAATAAGCAGAGAAAAAAGCTTCAACTTGATTCCAAACATCAAGAATTACATTATCAACATTTTTTCTAACCTCAATAAGTTTTTCAATACTAAATTCGTGAGAATGTTTAAAAGTGTTTTGAGAATTATAATGTTTCAAGAATTTTTCAAACTCTAACCTTACAACAGCAATTTTAGGGTTATAAATAGGATTTCCTCCCTTTGCTAAACGCTGTTTTTCACCTTCAACAATTTTATTGCCCCATTCAGCAAGCTCAGTTTCGGTATTCATTTCAGGAACTTTAGAATCGTTGACGTGTATATTATAAAGTTTTCTATCCATTTTAGGGATTTCATTTCTTAAAACAGAAAAATTAAAAACCTGAATAAAATGAGATAAGTATAGTTTTGACTTTTTAAATGCTTTTTGATATTCTTTATTAGCATTTACTCGTTTAATATATGTTTTTTGATGAGTATCTAAACCTTGCTTAAATAGAATAATTACTTTTTTTAATTTCATTAAAGTAACTTGATTAAAAGCTAAATCTCGAGGAGAAATGCTTTCTGATTTAACTAATGCAGCCTCCAAAGACCTAAGTCTTGCAGCATCAGTATTTGGTAGTCTTCTATAAGGCATAATATATAAGGTGTAAAATTAAAAAACAAAAATAACAAAATTTCTTTTGTAAATATAATGCAAATCTTATTCCAAATATTAAATGCGAATAAAAAAAACTGATTAACACTACTAATCAGACAGTTAAAAGAGACACGATAAATTACTAACATTTTTTTGTTAATAAGTATTGCCATTTAATAAAATAATTGTAGTTTTGCAGACCGCAAAATATGCGTGAATTTTTTGTAAAAGATTATTGAATATTTAACTAAAAAAGCAAAAAAAGTGGATACATTAAGTTACAAAACTATTTCGGCTAACAAATTGACAGTCGAAAAAGAATGGATTCTTATTGATGCCGAAGGTGAAATCCTAGGCAGGCTCGCTTCCGCTGTAGCAAAAATGTTAAGAGGCAAACATAAGCCTGGTTACACTCCCCATGTGGATTGTGGCGATAACATTATTGTAATAAATGCAGAGAAGATTGTGCTCACAGGTAAGAAAATGACAGACAAGCAGTACGTAAGACACACAGGATATCCTGGAGGTCAGAGATTTACTACTCCTGAAGAATTATTGAAGAAAAAACCTTTTGCAGTTGTAGAAAACGCAGTAAGAGGAATGTTGCCAAAAAACAAATTAGGAAGTGCATTATTCCGTAATTTGTATGTTTATGTAGGTTCAGAGCATAATCAAGAGGCACAAAAACCGAGAGAAATTAAATTAAATTCAATTAAATAACATGGATACAGTAAATGCCTTAGGAAGGCGTAAAGCAGCTATCGCAAGAGTACACCTCAACGATGGAACTGGTAAAATCATTATAAACAAGAGAGAGTTAAAAGATTACTTTCCTGTACCAGAAATGCAAAATAAAGTTTTAAGACCTTTAGTAATTGCAGAAGCTGAAACTAAGTATGACATAGTTGTTACACTTAGAGGAGGAGGATACAAAGGACAAGCAGAAGCTTTAAGATTAGGAATAGCAAGAGCATTAGTGAAAATTGATGCTGAAATTAAACCTGCTCTAAAATTAGAAGGATTAATGACAAGAGACTCAAGAGTTGTTGAGCGTAAGAAGCCAGGACAACCTAAAGCTCGTAAGAAATTCCAATTCAGTAAACGTTAGTATTTTATCCAGATACAAGAACAAATATTTTGGTTTTATTTTAAAACTATATATTATAAAATTCAGTTTAGTATCTAAATTTTCGAGATCAATAAAAAAATTGCTACTCGTAAATTGTATTTTTTAAAGAATGTAAACTTATTAAAGATGGCAAGAACAAATTTTGAAGAGTTACTTAATGCAGGAGTTCATTTTGGACACTTAAAAAGAAAATGGAACCCTAAAATGGCACCATATATTTTTATGGAGCGTAACGGTATTCACATAATCGATTTACAAAAAACAATCGTAAAGCTTGACGAAGCTGCTAATGCAGCAAAACAAATTGCTAAATCAGGTAAAAAAATCCTTTTTGTAGCAACAAAAAAACAAGCAAAAGAAATAGTATCAGAAAAAGTAAAAGCAGTAGGAATGCCTTACATTACTGAACGTTGGTCAGGAGGTATGCTTACAAATTTCCGAACTGTTAGAAAAGCTATAAAGAAAATGAATGGCTTTGATAAAATGGCAACAGACGGTACTTTTACTCAAATTTCTAAAAGAGAAAGACTACAAATTTCAAGAGAGAAAGCGAAACTTGAAAAAAACTTAGGCAGTATCAATGATATGAAAAGATTACCTGCCGCTGTGTTCGTAGTAGATATTAATAAAGAAAAGATAGCTGTTAGAGAAGCTCAAAAGCTTGGACTACCTGTTTTTGGAATGGTTGACACAAACTCTGACCCTTCTATCGATTTTGCAATACCATCAAACGATGATGCTGCAAAATCAATTTCTTTAATAATGGGTCACATCACTGCTGCAATTAAAGAAGGTCTTGAAGAAAGAAAAAACGAAAGAGTTGATAAAGCTCCTAAAGCAGAAAAACCTCAAGGAGAAAAGACTGCAAAAACAAAAGCAAGAAAATAATAATATTTAATATCTTAAAATAATATAAAATGGCTAAGATAAGTGCCTCAGATGTAGCAAAATTAAGAAAAATGACTGGTTCAGGTATGATGGATTGTAAAAATGCATTAACTGAAACAGACGGTGATTTTGATACAGCGATAGATTTATTAAGAAAAAAAGGTCAAAAAATAGCAAACAAACGTTCAGAAAGAGAAGCTTCTGAAGGTGCTGTAATTGCTAAAGTTTCTAGTGATAACAAAAAAGCTGTAGTAATTGCTTTAAATTGCGAAACAGATTTTGTTGCAAAGAATGACGATTTTGTAAATTTTGCTAACGAAATAGCAACTGCTGCTGCAGAAAACAATGTAAACACTCTTGAAGAACTAGGGAAGATTGAACTTAATGGCAAAACAATTGCTGAAGAAGTAATGAACAGAACTGGTGTTATTGGAGAAAAAGTAGAATTATCATATTTTACAAAAGTTGAAGCAGAATATGTTACTGGTTATATCCACTTAGGAAATAAATTAGCAACATTAGTTGGTTTTTCTAAAACTCTTGATGCTTTATCTGCAAGAGATATAGCAATGCAAGTTGCAGCGATGAACCCTATTGCAGTTGACCAAGCTGGTGTTTCGGAAGAAATAATAGCTAAAGAAATTGAAATAGGTAAAGATCAAGCTATTCAAGAAGGTAAACCCGAAGATTTAGCTGAAAAAATTGCAAAAGGTAGATTAAATAAATTCTTTAAAGAAAACACTTTAAACAACCAGCAATTTATTAAAGACAACAAGCAAACTGTTGCAGGTTTCCTTAAAGGAATTGATTCTGACGTTAGTATAACAGAATTTAAAAGATTTGCAATAGGATAATATTCTATTAAAATAAAAAAAATCCGCTATTTTGCGGATTTTTTTTTATCAATACTTCAAAAATATTAAAAAATAACCTTATAGTTAGCAAATAAATTTGTTTCTATAAATATCGAATTATATCTTTGGCTAAAATTTCTTAAAAAGATATTGCTTAATCTTAAAAAGTATAAAATGACTGAAAATTACGGTGAAATAGTTCAAATTATAGGCCCTGTTGTTGATGTTAGTTTTGAAAAATCTGGAGGTAAATTACCAGATATTTTTGAAGCTTTAGAAATTGAACGAGAAAATGGTACGACTATTATTGTTGAAACAGAGCAACATATAGGAGAATACTCAGTAAGATCAATTGCAATGGACTCAACCGATGGTTTAAAAAGAGGACTAAAAGTTAAAGCAACTGGTACTCCTATAACAATGCCCGTTGGAGAAAAAGTTAGAGGACGATTACTAAATGTTGTTGGCGAAGCCATTGACGGACTAGGAGATATTGACAAATCTGATGGATATCCTATTCATAACGAGCCACCTAAATTTGAAGACCTTTCAACTTCAACAGAAGTTTTATATACAGGGATTAAAGTAATTGACCTTATTGAACCTTATGCAAAAGGTGGTAAAATTGGTCTTTTTGGTGGAGCAGGTGTAGGCAAAACTGTTCTTATTCAAGAGCTTATAAACAATATAGCAAAAGGATACGGAGGAATGTCCGTTTTTGCTGGTGTTGGCGAAAGAACTCGTGAAGGAAATGACCTTTTAAGAGAAATGATTGAATCTGGTATTGTTCAATATGGAGACGAATTTACAGAGTCAATGGAAAAAGGCGGATGGGATTTATCAAAAGTTGATATGGAGAAAATGAAAGAATCTCAAGTATCAATGATTTTTGGACAAATGAACGAACCTCCAGGAGCTCGAGCAAGAGTTGCATTATCTGGACTTTCTGTTGCTGAAAAATTCAGAGATGGAGATGGCAAAGGAAAAGGAAACGATATTTTATTTTTTATTGATAATATTTTCAGATTTACACAAGCAGGTTCCGAAGTATCAGCACTATTAGGGCGTATGCCTTCTGCTGTTGGATACCAACCCACATTAGCCTCAGAAATGGGCGAAATGCAAGAACGTATTACTTCAACAAAACACGGTTCTATTACTTCGGTGCAAGCAGTATATGTGCCTGCCGATGATTTAACTGACCCTGCACCTGCAACTACATTTGCTCACTTAGATGCAACAACTGTACTTAGTCGTAAATTAGCTGAACTAGGTATTTATCCCGCGGTTGATCCATTGGATTCAAGTTCGCGAATTTTAAGTCCTGAAATAATTTCTCAAGAACATTATGATACTGCACAAAAAGTAATTAATATACTTCAGCGCTACAAAGAATTACAAGATATTATTGCAATTTTAGGTATGGATGAGCTTTCTGAGGACGACAAGTTAACTGTACATAGAGCTAGAAGAGTTCAACGATTCTTGTCTCAACCATTCTTTGTTGCAGAACAATTTACAGGACTTCCTGGTGTATTAGTTCCTATTGAAGACACTATCAAAGGTTTTAATATGATTATTAACGGTGAAGTTGACAAGTACCCAGAAGCAGCATTTAACCTTGTAGGTACAATTGAAGATGCAATTGCTAAAGGAGAAAAAATATTAAAAGAAGCAGGTATTGAATAAATCTTAATTTGATAAAATATGTATTTAGAAATAGTAACACCCGAAAAAACATTATTTAGTGGAGAAGTAGTTCACATAAAAGTACCCGGAAGCGATGGTTCTTTTGGAATAATGAAGAATCACGCTGCTGTTATATCAGTATTACAAAAAGGAATACTTGAATTTACAGACGAAAACGAAAAAGTACAAACTTTTGAAATTAATGGAGGCGTTGTTGAAGTTCTAGATAATAATATAGTTGTTTTAGCTAAATAAGTTAAAACTTTAAATACTAAAAGCGGTTGTTCTTTATAAGAATAACCGCTTTTTTGCTAAACAATAAAAATATTATTCTATAATACCTTTATAATATAATTCTGCCCCCCCATTCGGTAACAGTAAAACCTTTTCTACTTAATTTAGGAATAACTTGAGGTCTAACATTGTATCTTTTATCAACGCCCGAGTATAGCATATATATTCTGATAATTGTTTGGGGTTTAGGTGAAATTTCAAGCTCGGCTATTTTATTACAATCTTCGTTTATTAAAAAATGAATTACATTAAATTTGTTCATCTCTAATCGTGGTAGCCAGTAAACCATAAAATCGTTTATTTCAAAATCATTAAATCCAAGTTTTAATAGTGTATTGTTCAAGAATATTTCAGAAGAATCCCTGCTTACCATAAAACCAGTATTAATATTTTCACTTAATAGGAACGGATGAATTTTTCCTTCCCAAAACAAATATCTATGTTTCTTGTTATCTGCAATATTTATAATATCGCCGTTTGGCTTGGCTTTAATATTCCATCCCGAATTATATTTAGGGTATGTAGTTGTTAATTTACCTTTTACATTCACCTTTACATTGATTTCCATTTCTTTTTCAGGATAGAAATATAAAACAGGTTTTCTTACAACGGAATGTTGTGAGGCTTTTTTCTTTTTTAAGAATATTTCAACCGTATCTTGTATTTTAATATTTACAGATTTATAACCAGATTTATTCACAAGGATAGAATTTACCAAAGTATCATTATATTCTAATTCAAAAAAACCACAACTATCAGTTGATGTCATAACGTTACTTATTGTATTATCTGGATTTACAATATAGATAATTGCATTATTTATTTTACACGAATCTGCTGAATCGTAAACATACCCAACAATTTTTTGAGAAAAGCTTTGTGTAGAAATAATAAGTCCCAATAATATAAAAAGAATATTTTTCATGTGTTTTATTTTAGTGTTAAATGAATGTATAAGTTACAATAAAAAAATCAGAAAATTATGAATATAATATTTGGAAATTAATTAATAAGTGTACATTTTCGATAATAGATGATACAACAACACGAGTATGAAAATGTAGCGAAATACAAAGCGATATCAGTTAGATAACTCAATGAGCAAATTTACCACAACTTAAAACAGTCAAATCGGTAGATTTGGCAGTGCCCAAAATGAGCTGTGTTGATGAATTGCCTCTGAAACAGCTATTTTTATACACATGTTGGTCTGTCGTTTATTATTAATCTTTAACACACCTAATGGATAATCCTAATGTTTTTCCATAACCCGATTTACTTAATCCATTATAACCTGAAGATATATAATATACGATAGCAATACTTTCTTTTTTCTCATCATTACTCCACCACAGGCCAAACACATCAATAGATTTAAAATAGTTATTGTCATTATAGCCTCCATATTCAGCATAGAATGCTGTATCATAATTTAATAAATTAGTCTTAAAATTACTAACTAATTCAGACCAGTCAGAATCACTCGGCAAATGCCACCCCTCTGGGGCAACAGTCTTTGATGTCTTCCAATCATACAAATAACCATATTTGGAAACATTTGATGTGTCATTGTCATAAGCCCAGAAATTACCCTCACTTGGAACATATTGTAAATTTTCAACCATCCATTTTTTATTTCCGAATTTCACCCATTTATAAGTTTTCCCATCTCTACTATCTATAAATGTTCCTTCGTCATTCGTAGTATTACTACTCACCTCAATTGGTTCTGGCTTATCTTCTCCTCCTTCACTAAAACTTATTGATAATATTGGTATTAGAATACTTCCTATTAGAAGTAAGTTTAAAAGTATAATTTTCATTGGTCTAATTTTATTAAATTTATAATCATTTACATGTTCGTTAATCTCTATTTAAAGCAGATGTACCCCAACACATAAATAAGCACAACACTCATCTTTACTTTACTTTTTTCTTTCAGAGATATAATCAACAAGCAAACTCAGAGATTGTTTGGCTTCACTTTCAGGAAAATTATTTAAAATATCTAAGGCTTTTGATTTATATTCGTTCATACTTTTTTCGGTATATTCAATTCCACCCTTTTCTTTTACAAAATTTATAATAAAGTTTATTTTCTCTTGTGTTTTCTTTTCTCTTTTAATAATCTTCAACACCTTCCTTTTTTCAGCCGTTGTTGCGTTTTTAAGAGCATGAATTAACGGCAAGGTTAGTTTCTTTTCTTGAATATCGTTTCCTGCTGGCTTGCCCGTTAAATTAACTTTTTCATAATCGAATAAATCATCTTTTAGTTGAAATGCTATACCAGCAAATTTTCCAAATTCTTTCATTTGAGAAATAGTTTTTTCATCGGCTCCTGTTGATCTAGCACCAGAAGCTGTACAGGCTGCTATAAGAGTTGCTGTTTTTTT
The DNA here is from genome assembly GCA_029934705.1 of Bacteroidales bacterium. GTDB lineage: Bacteria > Bacteroidota > Bacteroidia > Bacteroidales > JAADGE01 > DZBS01. The sequence continues at coordinate 17,211 of JAOZLS010000025.1, forward strand.
ATATATAATATCAAAATAAATTTCTTCGGTAATATTTAACCTTCGGGCTTTTTCTATTTGTAATAACTCGCCCTCTGCCATTTCTTTTACAGCAATAGATACTATTTGCAATAAATCATACTCTTTCTTTTCTGTTGCAAGTATAAGTCCTTTTGACAATAAAAAATCACCAACTAAAACTGCTACTTTTGATTTCCAAAGTGCTTTAATAGAAAAAAAACCACGCCGTGTATATGATTCATCTACAACATCATCGTGAATAAGTGTTGCTGTATGTAAAAGCTCTATTAATGCAGCTGCTGTATATGTACTATCATTAACTTCGCCTGTTAATTTAGCCGATAAAAAAACTAACATTGGTCGCATTTGCTTTCCTTTACGCCTTATAATATAATTTGTGATTATATCTAAAAGGGGAACACTACTTTTTAGCGATTCTCTAAAATAAGGCTCAAACTTTTTCATTTGCTCCTCTATTGGAGCCTTAATTTTTTTTACTGCTGACATTTTTTTATTACTGTTAAATTCAAACTTTAAAATTAGCTTAAATTACTCAAAATAACTTAAACTAATTTATATTTTATCAATAATCCTTATTGAAAGAACATTAATCTTCCTCTTCCGCAAGAAGCATCGCCCCAAAATGCAAAGAAATAATTTACTTCAAGCACAAACTTTAAAGTTATTGGATTTGTTGTTGCTGTAGGAATATAATCGGGTCTGTAAACATAATCATCAAGTACATAATATGTTTTGTTTGGATTTAGGTCTGAAAACGAATATGTGGCTCTAACTCCTGCATTCACGTTCACTCTTTCTGTTCTTACAAGCGAAAGACCGGTACCTATAACGATACTGGTAAACTTTGGTCCGTAATAATCAATTAAATTATCGGTATTTCTAAAATTTGCTTGGATATCATTCTCTTCTGTAACTGATTTTAGAGTACTAAATCTTGGTCCTATTTCAAAATACCCACCTTTTTGCCCAGAGTACCTAAAAAACAAGGTTATATCGGATGTTTTAATATCAATCGATTTTGTATATGCAAGACTGTCAGTTGCTACACCGTAATCCTGTCCAAAACTTGAGTTCAAATATTCTATACCAATACCAATATTCTCGCCATGAGAAAAAGTTAGCCGCCCACCGTAAGAAAATGCAGGAGTAAAATAATCTGGTTGGATTTTAGAGTCCTCAAGAACGTCGGTATTCAGTAAAAAAGAATTTCCAACAGAAGCTTTAAGTCCTAAACTAAACCATTTTATAGTTTGCCCTCGTCTTTGTCCAAAAGCGAAACTAACAGTAAGTAGTAACACAAAAATTATTAATATTTTTTTCATAATAAATATTTTAAATTAATACTTTACTTCCTAATTATTTATAAATAAATTTTATGCCTTATTCTAAAAGAAAGCATTGATACACTACAAATATATTTAATTGAATATTTAAAAAAAAGTTTATCTTGATAAAAAGCTATTAATATTTAAAAAGTTTTAATAAATTTGTAAATTATTATATAATACATTCATGGCTATAAAATTTACACATAAATTTCTAATTAACTAATGTGTATTTTTAAGCTATAAATTAAGCGATTAAAAGCTTAATAAATTTATTGAATCTTATAAAACAAATAAATAATGACTGATTTTTTAGAAAAAACATTTTACGGAAACACTATTTCCAATTGGCTTATAGCATTATCAATTATAGCTGGAGCCTATATATTTTCAAAATTCTTATACTGGATTTTTAAAAACTTGTTAAGCAAAGTTACTGCAAAAACAAAGTCTAAACTAGACGATATAATAGTTGATATGATTGAAGAACCAATAATGATGGGAGTTATTATTGCAGGTTTTTGGTATGGTATAACATATTTAGAACTATCCGAAAACTTTTTAAATTTTATTGACAGGGTATTTTATATAGCCATAACTTTTGATGTTGCATGGCTAATTTCTAGGCTTGTTGATTCAATTATTCAAAATTACTTATCGCCATTAATTGAAAAATCGGATAGCGATTTAGACGACCAATTATTACCAATTTTAAGAAAATCGTTAAAACTAGTAATATGGACAATTGCTTTAGTTGTAGGGCTTAACAATGCAGGTTACGATGTTGGAGCTTTAATTGCTGGATTAGGTATTGGTGGTTTAGCATTTGCTATGGCTGCCAAGGACTCTGTTGCAAACTTATTTGGAGGTGTTACTGTTTTTATTGACAAACCGTTTAAAATAGGCGACCGTATTGTTATAGATGGTTATGATGGTAGCATTTTAGAAATTGGAATAAGAAGTACTAGACTAAAAACACTAGCAGGACGAGTTGTAACAATTCCTAACAAGAAGTTTACAGATTCATTTATCGAAAATATTAGTTCTGAACCGTCTCGTAAAATATCAATGACATTAGGCTTAACTTACGACACAAACTCAGAACAAATGCAAGACGCAATTAGTACTTTAGGCTCTATTGTTGAAAGTAACGATAAAACTGATGAAACATATTACACTGGTTTTACAGCTTTTGGAGCTTTTTCATTAGACATAACTTTTATTTATTATATTAAACCTGGTGAGGACATTTTAGCAGTACAAACTGATATTAATAAAGAATTATTATCGGCTTTTAATAAAAAAGGTCTGGAATTTGCATTCCCTACTCAAACAATATTTACTGCAAAAGCGTAGTTGTTAATTTTTTATTAAAGTATGAAAAATCCGATTTTTGAATCGTTATCACCTGGTGCAAAGTTTATATTTGCACTATTTATAATTTTTGTGTCATTTTTATTTATACTATTTATAGGTTTATTTATATCTATTCCTATTTTTGGTATCGACATAACAAATTTCAAAGAACATTTTGACCCTTCAGTTGCAGGAAATCTAAATTTCATGAAATTTATGCAAGTATTGCAGTCTATTGCTATTTTTGTAATACCGCCAATAGTTGCAGCAATACTTTTTTCTAAAAGTTATAAAAAATATTTATTTCTTGATAAAAAACCTATAAGCTTAGTTATTTTATTTTCGGTTTTAATAACAATAGTTGTAATTCCTATAATAAATTACACAGCAGCATTAAATTCAAATTTAAGTTTACCCGCTTCTTTGGCTGGGCTTGAAAATTCGATGAAACTTGCTGAAGAAGCTGCGAAACAAACAACTATAGCTTTTTTAAAGGCTGAAGGTTTTGGAGGTTTACTATTTAATTTATTTATGGTTGCATTAATTCCTGCAATTGGTGAAGAATTGCTTTTTAGAGGTTTACTGTTAAAAATCTTTAAAGCATGGACTAAAAACATACATGTAACAATATTTATTACTGCATTTTTATTTAGTTTTATACACTTTCAGTTTTATGGTTTTCTTCCTCGATTTTTGTTAGGAGCACTACTGGGCTACCTTGTTTATTGGTCTGGAAGTTTATGGTACTCAGTAATTGTTCACTTCATTAATAATGCAATAGGTGTTCTAGCATACTTTTTATATTTTGAAAAAGCTGAGTTTGAAAAAATGGAAAGCCTTGGTGCTAATTTTAATTTCACATTAGTTGTTTCTATTCTATTTCTGGCAGGACTATTATATGCTTTTAGAAACTACTTTTACACAAAAAAAGTTACAAAGGCTGAAATCACTTAATCCTTTTTTGTTATGTCTGAAAAAATAAAAATTGTTATTGCTATTTCGGGTGCTAGCGGAATGATATATGCAAAAAACTTAATAGAAAAATTAAATTTACCATATATAAAATCTCAAGTTTCTGAAATTGCAATAATTTTCTCGTCCACTGCAAAACATATTTGGGAGGATGAAATAGGAGTTTTGGATAAAAGCAATTTAGGTTTTCCCGTTTTTAGTAATAATTCATTCTATGTGCCTTTTGCATCAGGCTCGGCAACTTATGATATTTTAATTATTGTTCCTTGCTCTATGGGTACTTTAGGGCGTATTGCTGGTGGAATATCTGACTCACTTATTACCAGAACAGCTGATGTATTGCTAAAAGAAAGAAAAAGAATAATATTATTAACCAGAGAAACACCTTTGAGCTTAATACATATTAATAATATGAAAACTGTAACTGAAGCTGGTGGAATAATTTGTCCTGCAAACCCTTCATTTTATCACAAACCAAATAGCATTAACGATTTAATTAATACAGTTGTGGATAGATTACTTGATTTATCGGGAATAAAAGTAAACTCTAAACGTTGGAAAACAGAGTAGGTTAAATTTGTTGCAGTTAACATTGTTGTATTAAATTCTAAGGCAATTTATTTTTGTGTTGGAAAGTATAAGTATTATTTTTGAAAATTGATTTTATAAACAAAGAAAATCCACATAATGATAAAATAGACTATAAATTTAGAAATAAAGTCATATCTTTGTTTAAAATTAAACAATATGACCAAATTCAAAGAAAAATATATAAATCCATTTACCGATTACGGTTTTAAGCGATTGTTT
>JAOZLS010000026.1 GCA_029934705.1 Bacteroidales bacterium
ACAAGCTCAAATTATAAGTGGCGATTTACAAGATAAATTTAAAGACATTCCTTTTGTTGGTGAAGAAATAGCAGTGCTAAATATTGAAGACTATCAAGTTAAAATTAACGAAGGAATTGCCACAGTTACTCAAACAACCTTAGCTTTCATACAAAGCACATTTGCCGGGTTGTTGTATATGTTCGTCCACACTTTTGTGATTCTATTTTTAATGTATTTTATGCTTATTGATGGAAAGACGTTAATAAAAAGGCTTCAATATCTTATACCATTAAGCGATGAGCATGAAAGAGAATTATTCACAAATGTTGAGAAAGTTACCGATGCCATTGTCTTTAATTCATTTATGTTAGGAATTATTGAAGGAACTTTTGGCGGATTATTATTTGCAGCTCTTGGAATTCATTCTCCCGTATTTTGGGGATTTATAATGGTGTTTTTATCCGTAATACCACTTTTAGGAACAAATACTATATTAGTTCCAGTAGCTATATTTTACTTTATTATAGGTTCTTATACCACCGGAATCATAATTTTGGTTGTAGGAAGTGGTGCAGTAATAATTAACCAAAATATAATACGACCAAGGCTTGATGGCAACAAAAGTGGAATGCACACAGCTATTGTTTTTTTGGCTAGTTTAGGAGGTTTATTATGGATGGGAATAATTGGATTTTTAGCTGGACCATTACTTATGGCATTATTTTTAGCGGTCTGGAATCAGTATGGCGAAAAATATAAAATGGATTTAGAAGAATTTAACAAAGGAGATATAATTAGAAAAGAATAAAATAATATACCAATGGCATTTCAATCATTACAAGAATTTGTAAATAAAATAGAACAAGCAGGAGAACTTATTAGAATAAAAGAATATGTTAATCCTGAGTTAGAAATATCTGAAATTGCAGATCGAATGTCGAAGCAGAAAGGAGGAGGTAAAGCTCTTCTTTTTGAAAATACAGGAACTAATTTTCCATTATTAATAAACGCTTTGGGCTCTGAAAAAAGAATGAAAATTGCTCTTAATGTCAGCGATTTTGATGAAATAGGCAATCGTATTTTTGAACTTTTTCATAAAGTAACAGAACCGAAAAATACACTTCTTCAAAAATTAATGATTTTGCCCGAATTATCAAAACTTGCTTCTTTTATGCCTAAAACGGTATCTAAAAAGGCGAAATCGCAGGAAATTATTGATAAAAATCCCGATTTAAGTAAATTGCCTGTGCTAAAAACTTGGTCGAGAGACGGAGGACCTTTTATTACATTTCCGCAAGTAATAACTGTTGACCCAAATACAGGAATACGAAATATAGGCATGTACCGAATGCAAATTTTAGATACAAAAAGTACTGGAATGCACTGGCATAAACACAAAGTAGGAGCAAGGCACTATAATGAATATAAGAAATTAAATAAAAAAATGCCCGTAGCAGTTGCTCTTGGTGGCGATCCTGCATTGGTATATTCCGCAACAGCTCCATTGCCCGATAATATCGACGAATACATGCTTGCAGGATTTATTAGAGGAAAAAAAGTGGAAATGGTAAAAGCCATTACGCAAGATATTTATGTTCCTGCCGATGCCGATATTATTATTGAAGGCTATATAGATACTAACGAAGACTATATTTGGGAAGGACCTTTTGGCGATCATACAGGCTTCTTTTCATTGGCAGACTGGTATCCAAAATTTCATGTTACATGTATTACTCATAAAAAACAGGCAATCTTTCCTGCAACAGTTGTAGGAATACCGCCTATGGAGGATGCTTGGATTGCTCGTGCTACCGAAAGAATTTTTCTTGCACCAATTAAATTGGCAATGCTACCCGAAATTGAAAACATGAATATTCCTGATGCTGGAGTTGCTCATAACTTAACAATTGTGAGTATCGAAAAATCATTTTCGGGTCATGCACAAAAAGTTATGAATTCGCTTTGGGGAGCCGGACAAATGATGTTTAACAAGATTTTAGTTGTAGCCGATAAATCTACTAATATTACTAATTATAAGGAAATAGCTCAAGTTATTTCACAAAAGGTTGACCCTATTAATGATATTATTTTTGTTAAAGGTCCATTAGATGTATTGGATCATTCTTCGTCTAAATTTGCTTATGGCAGCAAGTTAGGCATTGATGCAACAACTAAATATCAAGAAGAAATTTCCGATAGTTATAATGATTTTACAGATTTTGCATCGATAAATATTAATAATGAAGAAGTAAAAAATGCTTTTTCAGAAATAACAGAAATAAATACAGATTTGTTGAAAGAAAATATATCAGCAGTTTTTATTTCTATTGAAAAAACAAGAAAAAATCAAATCAAGGATTTAGCAAATAAATTGTTTGATATGTCTGGTTTTAATTTAGTTAAGTTTGTCGTTTTTTTAGATTATCCTGTAAATATTTTCGATTTAGAACAAGCAACATGGATTTTTGCTAATAATATTGAACCAATAAGAGACTGCTTTACTTTTGAAGAAAAAAATAATGGAGTTTCTCATATTGTAATTGATGGAACTAGAAAACGTACTGATATTGATAACTTCAAACGAGACTGGCCAGATATTGTTACTTCTGATGAGGACACAATTAATTTAGTTGATAAAAATTGGGCAAAATATCAAATAGGTGAGTTTATTAGTTCGCCCTCAGTTAAGTATCGTCATTTAGTACTTAGTAAAAAGGCTTTAGTTGAATAATTATAAAAAAATGACAGAGCAAGAAAAAAAATATAAAAAATCATTAAGTTATGCTGCAAAATATTGTAGCACATCCGAAAAATGTAAATTTGATGTTATTAAAAAGCTCAAATTAAAAGAATTATGTTCTGATGATATAAATAAAATATTAGATTACTTAGAAACAGAAAATTATATTGACGAAAGGCGTTATGCAAAATTTTATACTAACGATGCTTTTAAATTTAACAAATGGGGCAAAATAAAAATTAGAGCATTCTTGTCTGCAAAAAATATTTCAGATAAATTTATTTTTGAAGCACTATACGAAATCGATAATAAAGAATATTATGAAATGCTAAAAAATTTGCTTGTAAAAAAAAATCTTGCTTTATTTGATGAAGATTTATTTCTCAAAAAAGCAAAATTGATAAAATATGCTGCATCTAAAGGCTTTGAGAATGAGCTAATTCTAAAAGTAATGGATGATGTACTTTAAAACAAAAGCAGAAAGACTTTATGTACGATAAAATTAACGAAGTATTAAATTCAATTGAGGGGCAACCCCTTAGTTTTGGGGAAGGTGGGCTTTGGGCTTTAAATATTATACTAGCACTTATAATGTTTGGAGTTGCATTGGATATAAAAAAGATGGACTTCGTAAATATATTAAAATTTCCAAAATCTATAATTACTGGATATTTAGCACAATTTCTTTTTCTACCACTAGTTACATTTTTGTTAGTATATATTACGCAACTTCCAATACAAATTTCATTAGGTATGATTTTGGTTGCTTCTTGTCCAGGAGGTAATATCTCAAATTTTATTAGTTCTTTGGCCAAAGGAAACGTAGCATTGTCAGTAAGTTTGACTGCATTGTCCGATTTAAGTGCATTGATTATGACACCTATTAATTTCACATTTTGGGCAGGCTTATATGTTAGTACTTTGGAATTAGCACACCCGATTTCAATACCGTTTTTAGACGTTTTACAGACAGTCGTAATTCTTATGGGTATTCCGTTGCTTTTGGGCATGTGGTTTGCTGACCGTTTCCCTAATGTTACTAAAAAAATATTTATTCCTATTAAGTACTTCTCAATTATAGCATTTCTTATTTTTATATTAGTTGCATTTTTCTCTAATGTAGATATTTTTTATAATTATATATGGTTTATTTTTCCTGTAGTGCTTATACACAACGCCCTTGCTTTAACTTTAGGTTGGTCGTTGTCATCAATAGTGGGGCTTAATAAAAAAGATAAAAAAACAATTACAATAGAAACGGGTATTCAAAATTCAGGAATGGCTCTTGTTCTTATTTTTAATAATGAAATTTTCCCAGAAGGTTATAGTGCCGTCGCATTTATTGTTGCATGGTGGGGAGTATGGCATATTATTTCAGGTCTTGCAATGGGCTGGGCTTTTTCAAAAATTAAGGAGAAAAAAGAAGTACGTGCAAAGTTTAAAAAAATATAAGTATAGTTTACTTATGTAAACAGTGTGTAATCTTCAGTAATCCGAATTTTGTGTAAATGCAGTTTTACAAAAAGTAAATTACAAATGTAAATTAGTCGCTTTTTAATTGAATAGGTTTTCAATATCTTCATAGTTAATAATCGAAATTATTTTTCTTCCATCATTAGTGTAATTTGGCATACTGCACGAAAATAAGTTTTCAATTAAAATATCAATTTCTTCGCTAGCTAGTTTTATACCATAATGTAATGCACCTGTTCTTGAATTAATCTCAGCTAATAATTCTTTTGTGTCTTTTTTTAAGTCGTTAACATTTTCTCTTAAACTTAAAATTATATTTTCAATTATTATTTTAGGATTTATATTATCCAAATGAGCAGGTAAACCATAAATAGTAATAAAATCTTCTTTATTACTTTCAATATTAAATCCAACTTCTTTCATTTCATTAAAAACAGTTTTTAGCAAAATAAAATCCATGCTATCTATTTCAATCTCAGTTGGGTATAAGCTCTGTTGTGAAGGTATTGTTCCAAGCTCCATTGAGCTAATAAATGATTCGTATAATATTCTTTCGTGAGCTCTTTTTTGATTAATAAGCATTAAACCCGATTTTACAGGAGTAGCTATATATTTATTTCTTATTTGAAAAAATTTTGAAACGTTTTGGTTTGTTTCAGGAGTCTCTTCCTTGTGGTTAAACATATTACTTTGCGTATCGTCTTCTGTATTGGAGAAGTCGGAATATAGTTTGTCCCAATTTTGTTCTTTCCGTGAATTTTGAGTATATGTTTTACTGGCCGAATATCCTGTATCAAAAGGGTTATAGCCCTCGTCAATTTTAATTTCTGGTGAAACAATTTCTTTATTTTTGTCGAAATATGGAACTGCAATTTCGCCATCTCTATCAAAATCAATTGAAGGAACTATGTTGAATCGCCCAAGTGCCTGTTTTACAGAGGCTCTCAGTATTTGAAATATTCCAGGAGTATCTTCAAAATTAATTTCAATTTTTTGAGGATGAATATTTATATCAATCAAATCGGGAGAAATTTCAAAAAATATAAAGAAACTTGGATTATAGTTTTTAGGAATAATATTTTCGTAAGCACTAATTAAAGCTTTGTAAAAATACCCATGCTTCATATATCTTTTATTTACATAAAAAAACTGCTCTCTATTTCTTTTTTTAGCTATTTCTGGTTTTCCTATAAAACCATATATATTAAGTATTTCCGTTTTACTTTCAATAGGAACAATATTTTTTTCTATGCTTTTCCCAAAAATATCACTAATGCGTTGTTTTAAACTGTCAGCTCTAAGCCTAATGTTTTCTTTATCATTATTAAATAAAGTAAATGATATATCTGCGTTTGCAAGTGCAATTTTTTGAAATTCGAAAATAATATGGTTAAGTTCTGTAGAGTCCTTTTTTAGGAACTTGCGACGGGCAGGTATATTGAAAAATAAATTCTTTATTATAAAATTACTTCCTGTATTACATGCTATAGCTTCCTGTTTTATGAGGGTTGAACCTTTTATGTTTATATAAGTGCCTACACTGCTTTCTTCTTGTTTTGTTTTTAATTCAACATCTGCAACTGCGGCTATTGATGCTAATGCTTCGCCCCTAAAACCCATTGATACAATTGAAAATAAGTCCTCGGTTGCTTTTATTTTTGAGGTTGCATGTCTTTCAAAAGCCATTCTTGCATCGGTTTCGCTCATCCCTCTGCCATTGTCCGACACTTGAATTAATGTTTTTCCTGCGTCTTTTATCGATATAGTTATTTCGCTTGCTCCTGCATCTATTGAGTTTTCAACAAGTTCTTTAATTACTGAAGCTGGTCTTTGTATAACTTCTCCTGCTGCTATTTGATTTGCTACTGAATCGGGTAATAAATTTATTATATCGTTCATCTATTTTCTGAATTTATCCTGCAAAATTACTAAAAAAAAATTACTTGACTGTATTTCTACTCTACGAACTCTCAATAATACCTCAATTTTTGGCTTAGCTCTCAATTTTGATAAATAGTTTGTTCGGTTTTAATATTTCATATTCTATAACTTTGCAATGTAACAAAAGTTTGATGTTATTTTTAATATTCGTCAATTAATTGAAATTCAGTTTTAAAGAGTTTTTTCACAAAATACAAAAGTCTAAATTTTTCTAAATAATTGTGTTCTTTTTTTTTAACATTTTTTATTCCGAATTTTCTTTTTTATTAAAAATCAATAATTTATATTTGTAAACAGATATTGCATGTACAGTATTTGTTTACAAAAGTAAAATAAACTTTACTTTTGTTTTTATAAATTAATTAAATATATACAAATGAAAGGATTTTTTAAGTATGTAATGGCAGGAATGCTTGGTACGATTATAGCACTTATTGTGGTTTTATTATTAAGTGTTATTACGATAATTGGTGTAGCATCATCGTCAAGTGAAGATATAGAAACTGAGGAAAATTCAGTTTTATTATTGAATTTTAATGAAACTGTTGCAGATAGAACCAGTTCTAAACCTGACTTTTTTGATTTAAAAATAAAAAAGCAGTTAGGACTTAGAGATTTAACAATCAATATTAATAAAGCAGCAAAGGATGATAATATAAAAGGAATTTATCTTGAGTTATCTGGCATAGAAGGTGGAATTGCAACTATTGAAGAGGTGCGTAATGCTTTATTAAAATTTAAAGAATCAAAAAAGTTTATTGTTGCTCATGCCGATTATTATACTCATAAATCTTATTATTTAGCATCGGTAGCCGATAATATTTATCTTACCCCTGAGGGAGAAATTCAGTTTATGGGATTGAGTGCAAGTATAACAATGTACAAATCGCTGTTAGAGAAATTAGGTGTTGAACCTGAAATTATTAGACACGGAAAATTTAAAAGTGCAATTGAGCCATTTATTTTAGACGAAATAAGTGAAGCAAATAGAGAGCAAACTCAGAAATTTATGGGTTCTATCTGGAATACAATTGTTAAGGGAGTTAGTACACAACGAAATATAAGTGTTGAAAAACTTAATGAATATGCTGATAGTTTATATTTAAGAAGTGCTAAAACTGCACTAGAATATAAATTTGTTGATGGTTTGTTATATAAAGATCAAGTTTATGATGAAATAAGAACTCTTTTAAGTATTGAAGATAAAGGGAAAATATCATTTATTAAAATCTCTAAATATAGTAATGCAACTAACAAGCCTAAAATTGATGAGTTGGTTAGTACATCAAGAAATAAAATTGCTGTAATATATGCAATTGGAGAAATAGGAATGGGCGAAGGCGATGACGAATCCATTGGTTCAAAAAATATTTCGGAAGCAATAAGAAAAGCGAGAAAAGATTCTTCAATAAAAGCAATTGTTTTGCGAGTTAACTCTCCAGGAGGAAGTGCGTTAGCATCAGAAATTATTTGGAGAGAAGCTGTTCTTGCTCAAAAAGAAAAACCATTTATAGTATCAATGGGTAATGTTGCTGCATCCGGTGGTTACTATATTGCATGTGCTGCCGATACAATTTTAGCACAACCAAATACAATTACAGGTTCAATAGGTGTATTCGGTGTATTGTTTAATGCTAAAGAATTAATGGCTAAAGTTGGTGTTAATGTTAGTACAGTCAATACAAATGCTTATTCAGACTTAGGAATGCCGTCCCGAAAAATGACAGCATTTGAAAGGGGTGTTATCCAGCAAGGTGTTGAGGATGTATATACAACTTTTATTACTCATGTTGCACAAGGTCGTGGAATGACAGTTGAAGAAATTGATAATATAGGACAAGGTCGTGTTTGGAGCGGAATTGATGCTTTAGAGATTGGTCTTGTTGATGTTATGGGAGGTTTAGGCGATGCAATTGTTATTGCAGCAGAAAAAGCAGGCGTGGAAAAGTATAGAATTAAAACTTATCCTGAAAAAGATAAATATCAAAAAATGGTTGAAAAATTATTTGCTGATGCTAAAGTTTCTTTTCTGGAAGAAGAGTTAGGTAGTTCTTATAAATATTTAGAAAGAATAAAAATATTATCTAAGCAGCAAGGTATTCAGGCTAGAATTCCATATTTTATTGATATTAATTAAAAACGCATGTTAAAAGCAATTTTTCTATATCCTTTATCGCTAATTTACGCTTTTGTTGTTGGCTTTCGGAATGTTCTTTTTGATTTTGGTATTTTAAAACATAAAGAATTCGATATACCAGTAATTTCAGTGGGAAATCTCACAGTTGGAGGAACAGGGAAAACTCCTCATGTAGAATATATTACATCTCTTTTAAAAGATAAATTTAAAGTAGCTGTTTTAAGCCGAGGATATAAAAGAAAAACAAAAGGTTTTATTTTGGCAGATGAAAACTCTAATGCAGGTACAATAGGCGATGAACTTTTTCAAATTAAAAGAAAATTTCCTAATATTATTGTTGCCGCTTCAGAAAAAAGAGTCTCTGGAATTAAAAAATTATTGCAATTAAAAGAAAAACCAGAGGTAATTATCCTTGATGATGCTTTTCAGCACAGATATGTTAAACCTGGATTATCGCTATTGCTTATTGATTATACAAAACCTTTTTTTAAGGAGAAATATTTACCTTACGGAAGACTTAGAGAAGGAATTGGGAATAGAGATAGAGCTTCTATGATTATTGTTACAAAGGTACCTTTTGACATGAAACCTATTGATATGAGAATTATGGCAAAGAAATTGAAATTATTTCCTTATCAATCACTTCATTTTTCATCAATAGAATATCAAAAGTTAAGTGCAGTTTACAAAAGTGAACATCATTTAATTGATGAACAAATTATCAAAGATGAGCAATATTCAGTTTTGTTAATTACAGGAATTGCTAATCCAAGTCCAATGAAAAAGTACCTTGCTAAATTGTCAGATAAAATAGTTCATCTAAGATATAAGGATCATCATAATTTTACATCTTCTGATATTAAAGATATTGAAGATGAGTTTTTAAGAATAAAAAATCCTAAAAAAGTTATAATTACTACAGAAAAAGATGCAGTTAAATTTATAGATACTGAGTTCTCGGATAAAACTATAAAAAGCAAATTGTATTATTTGCCTATAAAACCAGTCATTTTAAATAATGAAAAGGAAATTCTTGAAAAACAACTGCTGACTTTCATTTCTAAAGATAAAACTAGTTATAAATTGTCTTCAACAAGGCGATTTTACACATAAAAAAAAGGAGATTTATTAAATCTCCTTTTTTTGTATATCAATATATGATTTTAGTCATTTAAAATTAACATTGCATCACCAAATGTACCAAATCTATAACCTTCTTTTATTGCTGTTTTGTATGTTGCCATTGTTAAGTCAAATCCTCCAAATGATGTTGCTGACATTAATGGAATAGAATAGGGCATGTGAAAGTTTGTTATTAGCCTCGTTGGTACTTTAAATTCGTGAGGAGGAAATAAAAATTTATTTGTCCAGCCATCATAAGGTTTTAAATATCCTTTGGTTGAAACAGAACTTTCAAGAGTTCTTAAAACAGTTGTACCTACTGCACAAATGTTGCGTTTTATATCTTTAGTTTTATTAATAACATCAACAGATTGCTCTGAAATGTATATTTGCTCAGAGTCCATTTTATGTTTTGTTAAATCTTCAACCTCAACTTTTCTGAAATTACCTAAACCTACATGTAAAGTTATTGATGTAGTATTTATTCCTGCTATTTCAAACTTTTTCAGAAGAATTTTACTGAAATGTAAACCAGCTGTTGGTGCTGCTACAGAGCCTTCTTCTTTTGCAAATATCGTTTGATATCTTTCTGAATCTTCAGGTTCAACTTCTCTGTTTAAGAATTGAGGTAATGGTGTTTCACCCATTTCAAATAGAGTTTTTCTGAACTCATCATATTCTCCGTCAAATAAAAATCTTAAAGTTCTACCTCTTGATGTTGTATTGTCAATTACTTCTGCAACAAGTGTTTCTCCTTTTCCAAAAAATAATTTATTACCAATACGTATTTTTCTTGCAGGATTAACTAATACATCCCATAAACGTTGTTTTTTATTTAATTCTCTAAGTAAAAATACTTCTATTTTTGCTCCCGTTTTTTCTTTTAGACCATGTAATCTTGCCGGAAATACTCTTGTATCGTTAAAAACGAAAGAGTCTCCATCCTCAAAATAATCAATAACATCTTTAAATATTTTATGCTCTATTTTTCCTGATTCCTTGTGTAAAACAAGTAATCTTGACTCATCTCTATTTTCAGCAGGATATTTTGCTATTAATTTTTCGGGGAGCTCGAAATTAAATTTGGATAACTTCATCTATTTTATTTAGTGTTTTATTAAAAAAAAACGAACTACAAAACTACAACATTTTTTCAAATTCTTCAACTGTTATTGCATTTTCAACTGAAAAATCTCCTATTTTGCTTCTTCTTAGCAACGAAAGGTATGCTCCAGAATTTAATGCTTCCCCTATATCACGTGCTAATGCTCTAATATAAGTTCCTTTGCTGCAAGATATTCTTAGTTTTAATTCGTGTGGTAATTTTACTTCTAAAATATCTATTTCATAAATTTCAATTTCAGATGGTTTCATTTCTATTTTTTCGCCTTCTCGGGCACTTAAGTAGGCTCGCTTGCCATTTATTCTTTTTGCTGAAAAAATTGGCGGTATTTGGTCTTGTTTTCCTATAAATGATTTTACCGCCTTTTCTATCAATTCTTCAGTAATATGCGATGTCTCGTATTCTTTATCTACTTCTGTTTCTAAGTCAAACGAAGGGGTTGTTGATCCGATATATATGCTAGCAAAATATTCCTTTTTTTGTGCTTGAAAACTCTCTATAGTTTTTGTCTTTTTTCCTGTACAAAGTATAACAAGCCCTGTTGCTAGGGGGTCAAGAGTTCCTGCATGTCCCACTTTTATTTTTTTTAAGCCTAATGATTTTGTTATTAGGTATCTTATTTTTTTTACAACATCAAATGATGTCCAATCTACAGATTTGTCAATTAAAAGAACCTCTCCTGCTATATAATCTCTTTTGTTTTCGGTATTTATTTCTTCCATTTTTATATTAGGGCGTAAGTTATTGCAATGCTACCTATAACTAAACAGTATATTGCAAAATAAATTAATTTTCCTTTGTTTATTATATTTATCATCCACTTACAGGCTAGTAGTCCTGATATAAATGCTGCTGTAAAACCAACTACAAGTGGTAATGCTCCAATTGACTCTGCTTGTGCTAAGCCTCCGTCCATAATTTTTTTTGCATTTGCTCCTAGTATTGGCAATATTACCATTAAAAATGAAAATTTAGCAATATGCTCTTTCTTTATTCCTAATAAAAGACCAACGGCTATTGTTGAACCCGAGCGTGATATACCTGGCATTACTGCTATTGCTTGGGCTATTCCTATAAAGAATGAGTTTTTATAGGAAATGTCTTTAGATTTTTCTTTTGCATAATATGTAAATGCTAGCAAAATAGCTGTAAGTATTAGCATTGCTCCAACAAGTAGTATGTTCCCATCAAAAAGTTTATTTATTTCGTCTTCAAATAATAAACCTAATATTACTACGGGTACCATCGATAACAGAATTTTCAGAATATAGTGTGTTTCCGTGTTATTCTTGAATTTTATACCCTCAGTAATTAATTGAAAAATATCTTTTCGGAATATTACTATTGTACTTAAAACTGTTGCTCCGTGTACAACTACGGTGAAAATCAGATTTTCTTTTGCTTCAACATTTAATATCTCTTTTCCTAATTCTAAATGTCCACTACTACTTACAGGTAAAAACTCTGTTAGCCCTTGTATTATACCAAGAATTAATGCACTTAACCAATCCATAATGTAATGTGTGTTTTACATTTGTAAAGTAGTGTTTACAAATGTATTTTTTATTATAATGTTTATTAAAGTTGCTTTGTTACAGCTGTTTATGAGACTGTAACGTTAGGTGCTTTCTTTTAAACCTCTTCCGTAGTTTCTTTAGGCTTCTTCATTATTGCATATATTTCAAAAACAAATCCGAATAAAATAACTAAAGGAGCTAGTGTAACTCTCCGGAAACTAAATAACTCATCGGCATTAAAAACATTTGGGTCAGTTGTGCCACCACCTGTCATAAGTAAAAAACCAATTACTATTATTGCAAATCCAATGGCAAGAAGCATGTAGTTTTCTTTTGCAAGGGCAAAGTCAAATTTGTCTGAACTTTTTTTCATATATAATATTTATGGGGTGAAATTATTTAATTTTAAAAGTACAAAAATAAATATAAAATTACTAATTTTCAAAATAGAGTTTGTTTGTTTCTATATTTAAGTACTTATTTACAGCAAAACCTGCCGAAATTCCTGTTATTATTGTTCCAAAACCAAACATTATAACAATTACAAGCCAAACGCCTTGTATGCTAATAATATTGTTGAAGTTTTCTTGTAAAATTAATACAATAAAAATTAATGCTGTGGACGAAATAGCTGCACTAAACATTCCTAGTATTATTCCGCCTGTTATAAATGGTTTTTGAATAAACTTTTTTGTTGCTCCTATTAATTGCGATGTTCTTATTAAAAATCGTTTTGAATAAACTGATAATCGTATCGTATTGTTTATTAGTGTAATTGCAATTAATAGTAATAGGGCTGTAATAAAAATTCCTGCAAAACTTAGGTTCTGTACGTTTTTATTGATTAATGAAACCAAACTTTTTTGGTAATAAAATTCTTTAATGAAACTAAATTTTTCTAAGCTTTTTCTTATTCCAGCAATACTGTCGGTGTTTGAATATTTTCCGTTTATTATAACGTCTATTGAACTTGGTAACGAGTTATAACCTAATATTTCAGTAAAATCTTTACCTAGTTCTTGTTTCATAATTTGCTTAGCTTCTTCTTTTGAAATAAATTTATAAGAAGAAGTATATTTTGCAATTTGTAAGTGCTTTTTTAACCTATTAATATCTGAATGTTTTGTTCCGTTTTTAATAAATATTGTAAAGCCTATGTTGTTCTTAGCATAATCCGATAAGTATTTTGCATTTATCAGTAATAAACTAATAATTCCTATCATTAACAATACCATTGACACGCTTATTATCGAAATAAAATAAGAGCCTCTAACTTTCTTTTGAGTACTGCTTTCGTCTTTTTGAAACATTGTAAATATTACTTGCTTAATGTATTAATTTGTTAGAATTAAATATTAAAATTATAAAAATTTGTCTAAATTACTAATAAATTTGTAAACTAAGCTTGTGGTTTTGCATTATTTAACAAAATTTATGTGAATTATGTTTATAATTGGTATTAGCAGCCTTTAAAATTCTTGTTCCCACGAATTATCATAATCCCGTAACAAATTAGAAAAACTTATACTTTCTATTTCTTTCTTGCCATCAATATAATTAGCAAATAACTTAAAAACTTTCTTATTCTCTTTTTTTAGAATAATTAAGCTTGTATTTAAAGCTGTTTTAACCGCAATTGGTACTCCTCCGCCTAAATCGGACCAATGCCCACTTACATACAGATTTGTTACAGGCGTTTTGTGCGACGCAACTTTATTCACCATATTTTCCTTGCCAGGACGTTGCCCCATCATTGTACCATCTTTATTGTCGGTATATCGCAAATAAGTTATAGGGGTTGAAATATCATAAAATAAAATATGCTCCTCTAAATTTGGAATTACTTTTTTTTGAACACGATTAATAATAATTTCGGCATATTTTTCTTTTAGTTCTTTATATTCGTCTCCTCTAATGTAATTTCCTTGTGCATCTTTCTTGCATTTCCAATAATTGTTATTACTTATCCATGCAGGAATAAATAATGTTAAAGTTCCTTTTCCCTCAGGAGCTAATGTTTTGTCTCTTACTGTGGGCGATAAAATATGTATCCCACTTTTTTCAGCACTTCCAGCTCCTAGTTCTTTTTTACTGTGGTTAGAATCAAATAAATAAATACTTTCTTCTCCAATATTTAGCTCTTCTGCAGGGCAGTCTAGTGCAATAGAAACAGTTACTGCCGAGGCATACATTTCAGCATTTTTAAGATTTTCAATCTTTTTTGATGGAATTGTAAATTTAGGCAACATTTTTTCATATAAAGTTTCAAGATTACTTGCTGCTACTATATATTTACATCTTATTTCGTGTGTTTTTCCTTTATTTTGAAACTTAACTCCTGCAACTGCACCGTTTTCAATAATTACATTTGTAACTTTTGAATTTAGAAAAACTTCGCCATCCATTTTTTTTGAAGCATAACTTAGCCACTCAGGATATGCACTACTTCCTCCTTTTGGTGGATTTTGATAATTGCTTGAATATGCCCATGCAATTGGGACTAAGCATGATAAAAGTTCGCTTTCAGCACTAAATATTTTATGAAATTCAGGGTTTTTAGAGTATTTATTTAAGCCTCTTTTTAAGCCTTCGTCTCCTTTATATTTTATATGAGGAATAAAAGATGTAGCAAATTTTAACATTTTCAACCCATAAAGAGCTTTGTTTATTAGGTTTCGTGTGTCAATGGAGCGAGTTAAATTTATATAGCTATCAAAAGATTTTGATATTTTTTTTGCATCTCTAAAAAACTTATTTATTCCTTTTTCGTCATCAGGAAACTTACTAATTAGTTCTTTCTTAAAATCATCAGGCTTATTTGTTACAATATAATTTATGTCATTATTTATAAACCTTCGTATATCCTTTTGTAATTCAGGCTTTGGATGGTCGCTCCCAATGATTTTGAAAATTTTACTAACAAAACCATCAGGACTACAGTCGTTTAACCAATGAATTGCTGTGTCAAATTTAAAACCTTTTCTTTCAAAACCAGCTAAGTAGCCTCCAATATTATGATTCATTTCTAGTACACAGGACGAAAGTCCTGCTTTGCTAAATAATGCTGATGATGTTAAACCACTTATTCCTGCTCCGATTATTACTACATCATAAAAATCTTTTGGGGTGTTTTTTTGCATGTTATTTTTTGGTTATAATTGTTGGCAATTTAGAATATTTTATGCAAATAATAATTTAATTTCTGAGTTTATTAGTAAAATTTGTTACTTGATTTTGTATTCTCTATAAAAGGGGTGTTTTTGGGTGAACTGAAAATATAAATACTATTTTCTATTAGAAAGATAATTGTTTTGGACTTGTCTTAGTGCAAATTACACTAAATCCTTTTTATTTTACATTATTTAACAAAATATGTAATTCTTTAATGTTAAAACTTTAGTAAATTTGCAAAGTTTTAAAAATAAATAAAATATAGAATGAACAGAGGATATTCACAGTTCTTAAATATAACACCAGTTGTACGAAGTTTATTATTAATAAATGTAGTTGTACTTTTAATAGGATTTTTAATAAAGCAACTCTATGGTATCGAGTTGTCAAGGGTTATTGGTCTTTATTATTTTGGCTCAGAAATGTTTAAGCCATTTCAAATTGTTACTCACATGTTTATGCACGGTGGGTTTATTCATTTGCTATTTAATATGTATGCCTTGTGGCTTTTCGGACAAGTACTTGAAAGGGTTTGGGGGGCAAAAAAGTTTTTAATTTATTATTTAGTTACAGGTTTAGGTGCTGCTGTATTACATTCGTTGGTAAATTATTTTCACGTGCAGTCTGTAATGTCAGAACTTTCTCAAATTCAAATAAATGAAGTGTTAAATGAAGGAGCAAGTGCATTAGCACAAGGTAAGAATTATGTAAACGATGCAATGGCACAATTTAATTTGTTGCTTAATATCCCAACAGTAGGGGCTTCGGGAGCTGTGTTTGGTATTTTGCTTGCATTTGGAATGTTATTTCCTAATACAGAACTTGCTTTAATGTTTATACCAATTCCTATAAAAGCAAAGTATTTTGTTATGGGTTATGGAGCTTTGGAACTATACAATGGTATAGCAAATGTACCTGGCGATAATATTGCTCATTTTGCCCATTTAGGAGGAATGCTCTTTGGTTTTATTCTTATTAAATTATGGGATAAAAAACATACTAATCTCTTTTAAATTTTTAAAAAAATGTCAAAAGTATTTAACGATATTAATAATATTTATAAAAAAGGCTCAGTTATTACAAAACTTGTTTTTGTTAATGTTGTAGCTTTTGTAGTAATGATGCTACTAACTCTATTCATTCCTAGTGCAGAGAACTATTTTTCTGTACCAGGAACTTTTGCTGAATTAATTTATCAACCATGGACTATAATTACATATATGTTTTTGCATGGAGGATTTTGGCATTTGGCAATGAACATGCTTTGGTTGTTTTGGTTTGGTCAAATATTTCTTCAATACTTTAATAATAAACAATTTTTTGCCGTATTTTTAATGGGAGGGTTTGCTGGTGCTTTCTTACATTTAGGAATTAATCAGTTTTTACCACCAAGCTATCAAATAGGAATTATTGGTTCTTCGGCAGCTGTTATGTCTATTGTTTTTGCTGCAGCGGCATATAGACCAGAATTTAAAATACATTTAATATTTATAGGTCCAGTTAAAATCAAATATTTAGCAATGATTGCCTTTGCCTTTGATATAATGGGCTTGCTTTCTAACTTAAATTCAACAGTAGGAATGGGCGACGGTGTTGCACATATAGCACATATTGGAGGAGCATTGTATGGTTTGTGGTTTGCTTACAATATGAAAAAAGCAAAAGATATTACACGCTCAGTCAATAACTTTCTAGATAGTGTTGTCTCCCTTTTTACAAGTTCAAAGCATGATAGAAATCGCTCTAAAATGTCTGCTAAGCGTAATGTTAATAGATTTGAAAAACCAAAAAGAGACAAAAAAACAATAAATGAGGATACACAAAATGAGTTAAATAGAATACTTGATAAAATCTCAAAAAGTGGTTATCCAAGTCTTACCCGAGCCGAAAAAGAATTTTTATTTAAGCAAAAGAAAGACTAATGTCTGATACTTTTTTTGATAAAGTATATGAAATTTGTCGAAAAATACCTTCGGGACAAGTTACTACTTATGGTGCAATTGCTGCCTATATTGGAAGCCCCAAAGCTGCTCGTATGGTTGGTTGGGCGTTAAATAAATCTTCTTCTCAAAAAGAATTTGTACCTGCACATAGAGTTGTGAATAGAAATGGTTTGCTTACAGGTAAAATACATTTTCCAAACTACAATACAATGAAAGAGCTTTTAGAAAGCGAGGGCATTAAAATTAAGGATGATAAAATCTTGAACTTGGAAGATATTTTGTGGAAACCAGAATAAATTTTATCAAAGCCTTGTTTAGAATCAATCTAAATATTATATTTGCAACATTGAAAATTTGATTTTTTTATTAAAAAATAAGAATATGAATTACACAATTGATCAAGTAATGAGTATTTTAGCTACAGTTAAAGACCCTGAATCAGGAAAAGACCTAGTAAGCTTAAATGCAGTAACTTCATTACAAATTGAAGAAAATAAAATTTCTTTTAAATTAAACTTACCATCATCAAATCCTTTTGTTAAATCAATTGAGAAAGCAACAATTAAGCTGATTAAGGAAAAAACGTCTGAATCTGTTGATGTTGAAATACAAGCACCAACAAAAATAGAAACAAAAAAAATATCATTAGGTAGGGTCGATGATCAACAAGTATTACCTGGTGTTAAAAATATTTTAGCAGTAGCCTCTGGTAAAGGAGGCGTTGGTAAATCTACTGTTTCAGTAAATTTAGCAGTTGCCTTGGCAAAAACAGGAGCAAAAGTTGGTTTACTCGATGCTGATGTTTACGGACCATCAATTCCTAAAATGATGGGGGTTGAAAAAGAAAGACCTACAATAAAGAAAATAAACGGAAAGGATACAATTATGCCAATTGAAGCAATGGGTGTAAAAATGCTTTCAATAGGTTTCTTTGTTAATCCTGAAGATGCACTTATTTGGAGAGGGGCAATGGCAACTAATGCTTTAAACCAGTTTATTAAAGACACTGAATGGGGCGATTTAGATTATTTCATCATCGACTTGCCACCAGGAACAGGTGATATTCATTTAACAATAGTTCAAACATTACCTGTAACTGCAGCTGTTATCGTTAGTACACCGCAAGATGTTGCTATAGCTGATGCACTAAGAGGTGTAACAATGTTTAAAGCAAATAAAATTGAAGTGCCTGTTATTGGTTTTATTGAAAATATGGCTTGGTTTACTCCTGCTGAATTACCAAATAATAAATATTATATTTTTGGTAAAGATGGAGTTGGTAAATTAGGAAAAGAACTTGGAATTCCATTGTTAGGACAAATTCCTTTAGTACAAAGTATTAGAGAAGGTGGCGATGCAGGAACTCCTGCTGTAGGAATGGCTGATAAAACTGTTTCGGAAGCATTTGATAACTTGGCAAAGAGTGTTGCAATTAAAATTGAAGAAAGAAATCAAAATTTGGAGCCTACAAAAAAAGTAGAAATTGACCCAAATGCAAGTTGTTCTTCATAATAAAATAATAATTTGATAAGCTTTGCCAAAGTTTAAAAGTTTTTAGCACTTTTAACAAGTGTGCATAATTAATACCTTTGGCAAGGTTTACTTTTACATATATCGAAAAGATAAAACCGATGGATAGTACAAAAAAAACAGAATACACAGAAAGAATAATTAAAGTTTTAGATATGGTAAGACCATATTTGAATGCTGATGGAGGTGATATCGAATTTGTTAATGTTACTGATGATTTAACTGTTCAAGTTAATTTAACAGGAGCATGTCATGCTTGTCCAATGAGTATTCAAACTCTTAAATTTGGTGTTGAAAATGCTGTAAAAAATGCAATTCCAGAAATAAAAGAAGTTGTTGCAATGAATTTATAATTTTTTTATCTTTGTTGAAAATTTAACAAATGAAAAAAGAAGAAAAATTTATGGCGGAAGCCATTAAGCTTTCATGCGAAAGTGTTAAAAATGGCGGTGGTCCATTTGGTGCAGTCATTGTTAAGGATGGCGAAATTATTGCAGCATCATCAAATAGCGTAACAACGGATAATGACCCAACAGCTCATGCCGAGGTAAATACTATTAGAAAAGCCTGTAAGACTTTAGGAACGTTTGAACTTGATGGTTGCGAAATTTATACATCATGCGAACCTTGTCCTATGTGTTTTGGGGCAATTTATTGGGCTAGGCTCGATAAACTCTATTTTGCAAACACAAAAGCAGATGCTAAAAATATCGGTTTTGACGATTCCTTTATTTACGAAGAAATTGAACTTTCTTACGATAAACGTAAAATCCCAAATATTCAAATTATGAGAGATGAAGCTTTAAAAGCTTTTCAAGATTGGGAAAATAAAGAGGATAAAATCGAATATTAATCCACATTATTAATGAATTACAAGAAACCGACATTTAATACTAATTTAATGTCGGTTTTTTTATCTTTTAAATTATGCTCTTCTTGTTATCAAAAGTAATATCATATTTTCTAAACCCATTGTTTTGGGTTTTCTTACTCTTAATTTTTTCATTATTTTTAAAAAATAAAGCTTTAAAACGAAAAATGTTAATTGTATCAATTATTGTATTATACTTTTTCTCAAATAACTTTATATACAGTAATATAGAAGACTTATTTACGCCAAATATTGTAAAAGCAGAAGATTTAAAACAAAATTATGAATATGGAATTGTAATGGGTGGTTTTTCATCTTACGATTCTAAAAATAATAAAATAGTTTTTAGAGAAGCTTCAGATAGACTATTGCAAACAGTTGATTTGTATTTTAATAGAAAAATAAAAAAGATAATTATTTCAGGTGGTTCTGCAAAAATATTTGTTGATCAAAGAAAAGAAGCTGATTTTATTAAAGAATATCTTATAAATATAGGAATACCAGAAACCGATATTATAGCCGAAAATAAATCAAAAAATACTCACGAAAATGCAATGTTTTCGTCTAAATTATTACCCGATAAATCTATAACAGTATTATTAATTACGTCATCAACACATATTTACCGCACAAAAAAATGTTATGAAAAAGAAGGCTTAGTAACAGATATTTATCCAACTGATTATAGAATAAAAGAAAAATATACAATTGGTAATATAATAATTCCCGATTCTACAGTTTTTGTAAAATGGACAAAGTTAATTCACGAAATTATAGGAATTATTTCTTATAAAGTACTTGGTTATATTTAGTTCTCTTAAATTAATAATCTTAAAGCTTCTTTTCTGCTTAAATTTTCAAGAGCTGTTTTATTTGCAAAATCAATAACCCAATCGGGATTAGTTTTGCCATATTGTCTTAAAATCCAACCAATAGCTTTGTTTATAAAGAATTCATTTGAACCTAAAAGTGAGTTTATAATAAATGCTAAATATTCCTTATCTAAATTATCTTTATAATTTAGTTGAAATAAAATTGAAACTCTTTTAAACCATAAATTCTCAGAGTTTAACCATTTTTCAACATATTGATTTCTTTGCTCAGGATAAAGTTTAAAATATTCGCCTACTAGCTTTGGTCCTATAAAATCAATTGTATCCCACCACGACTTGTTAATAATCATAAACTCAAATAGTTCAATGTCTTTTGGTTGAAGTTCTTTTATGTATTTGTACATTAATTCTTGAGCAAAATATTGGTATTCTCTTTCAGGTTTCAGCCATAAGGTCTTTATTATTTTAGCTAACTCTTTTTTCTTGGGTAAGAATTTTTTAACAAGAAAAGGTTTTTGAATTTCTCTTCTTTCAGGTGTTTTTATACCATAAAACTCAAACTTGTTTTTCATATAAGCTTTTTGTCCCAAAGCTATTACCGCATTTGCGTTATCAGCAAATTCATTTTCTAATGTATTAATAAAATCAGTCATTTTTTCATCTATAAAAACCATTTCAAAGTTAATGAAAAAATAGATAAGAAATTGTTATAGCTGCAATAATTCTTGTGAAATCGATAATAATACGAAATTAACTCGCTGAGCTTTACGTAAATGTACTTAATAAGTATTGTTGTCGTATTATTGAAAAAACAAGCCCGTCTCTTTTAAATTGTTGATATAGAAGGTGTTATGCTTTTGATTGGTGTTTGTAATTTACTATTAATAAGGCTGTTATGTTGTTTTTGTAATAAAATTGGTGTTTTTTAGAAGAAATAGAATATAAAATTGTTTAAAACAATATATTTGTCAGAATAATCAATATTATATCTTCCAAGTTCTTATAAATTTTGGATTGATTGTATATATTGTTGTATTTTTGTAATTACAATTTTTCTATAATTTCTCTTGTCAGCCCTGTTATATCCATAATTGTTTCAATGTTATACCCTCTGTCTTTTAAATTTTTAGCTGTTTTTTCAATTCCTTGCTCAATTCCTTTTTCTATTCCTTTTTCTATTCCTTTTTCTATTCCTTGCTCAATTCCTTGCTCAATTCCTTGCTCAATTCCTT
>JAOZLS010000204.1 GCA_029934705.1 Bacteroidales bacterium
CCATTTGTATAATCATTCTCCTGTTCTATTTTTTTTAAAGTTGAAATTAATTCGTCTGGATCAATAGGTTTTAATATATAATCGTAAGCACTAAATTTTATTGCTTTAATAGCAAACTCATCATAAGCTGTAATAAAAATAAGTTTGAAATTGTTATTTGATATTTTATTAAGGATATCAAAACCTGTTCCATCTTTTAAGTTAATATCTAGCATTACAACGTCTGTACTATATTGACTAAGAGCTTCAATACCAGAACTTACACTGTCAGCTTCAGCTATTACTTTAAAATTATCAGTATAGTTATTTATTATTGATGAGATGACTTTTCTTGCTCCAGATTCGTCGTCAATTATTATTACTTTGTTCATAGTTATATGTTTTTGTTGGGATTATAAAGAAAACTTCTGTGCCTGTATTATTAGAATTTATATATATTTTACTTTTTTTATCATATATAAGTAGCCTTTCTTCTATTATTTTTAGAGCATAAGATGTATTACTATGAATTTTGTTTCCATTAGTTTTAAAGCCTTTCCCATTATCTTTTATTCTAATAAGAACAGATGTATCTTTTTTAATAAATTCAATAGAAATAAAACCATCCTTTATATCTTTTACCCCGTGTTCAATGGCATTTTCGATTATTGGTTGTGCCAACATAGGAGGTATGAAACAATTATCCTTTTGGATATCTTCATCTAATTTAATAGTGTAAGAAAAACTATTATCAAATCTTAATTGTTGAAGTTTAAGGTAGTATGTTAAAGTACTTATTTCTTTTTCAATTAAAATAAACTCTTTTCTGGAATTATCGAGAATATGACGCATTAGTTTTGCAAAATCGGCGATGTATTTACCTGCAATAAGAGGCTTGTTTTCATACATATATGCCTGAATTGCTGAAAGAGAATTAAAAAGAAAGTGAGGGTTCATTTGTGTTCGTAGTAAATTTTGTTCTAAAATTACACTTTTGGTTTGAGCTTTTAACTTTTTTCGATTATTAAGTACATACAAAAACAGACTAGTTAATATTAATATGAAAACTATTAATATTGTTAAATAACGATTTCGTGTTAATATTTTTTCCTTACTATTATTCTCTCTTTGTAAATGTTCTAATTGTTCTTCATTTTTTTCAGTTTGATATTTAATTTCTAGTTCAGCTATATTTTTTTGTTTTTCGTTGTTTAATATTGTATCATTTATTATTGAATATTTTTTTCGAAATTTAAGTGCATTTTTAAAGTCGTACTCTTTTTCATAAACCTTGCTAAGATTATTATATAGTTCTGATAATTCTTTCACAAACTTTAATGAATCGGCTAATATTATACCTTCTCTATAAAAATGAACCGATTTGTTATACTTTCCCATTTTACTATATACCTTTCCAATATTCAAATATGACAATATTTTACCATGATTTTCATTAATTGAGTCTTTTAAGTTAAAAGACTCAATATACAATTCCAAAGCTTTATTATAGTTTTCTTTTAATTCGTATATAATTCCAATATTGTTTATTGTGCGAGCAGTTCTACGAGTATCGTTATATTTTATAGAAAGTTTAAGTGCTTTATTTAGGTATGTAATAGATTTATCATATTTTTTTTGTTTCTGATAAATAACTCCAAGGTTGTTGTATGTTGTAGCTAATGCAGCACTATCACCAAGTTCTATCTTCAACTGCATTGACTTGTTATAATACTCTATAGCTTTTTCATAGTTTTCTATTTCACGATATAATGCACCAATATTATTAAAAACATAAGAAATTGCATTTTTATCATTATATTCTTCAAAAACAGTTAATGCTTTCCGGTAAAAAATAAGAGCTTCATCATATTTTCCTGCCAATTCATACATGTAACCAATATTGTTTATTGTTTTAGCCTTTTCAACTTCATTTCCTTTGTCTTCAAGTACATCATTTGATTTTTGAAGGTATAATATTGCCTTATCTAAAATGCCTATATTCATGTATATATATCCTGTTTCAAAGTAAGAGTCAGAAATTATTCTTTTATTGGTGATTTTTTTTTCTAACAACACTATTTCATGAAAATTATCTAAAGCAAGCTGTTGTTTGTTAGTCTGTTTATATATTTTCCCTAAGTAGAAGTATGATTCTGCTATTGAATTTATATGCTTAATTTCTTTAGATTTT
The DNA here is from genome assembly GCA_029934705.1 of Bacteroidales bacterium. Classification (GTDB taxonomy): domain Bacteria; phylum Bacteroidota; class Bacteroidia; order Bacteroidales; family JAADGE01; genus DZBS01. The sequence goes on from JAOZLS010000204.1 coordinate 2,171, forward strand.
TGGAGAGCTAGTTTGCTTAGTTTTTCAGATTCTAGAAAGTTTTTGTTGTTTAAGAAAATTTTTGCTTTTTCTAAAATTAACTTTATTTGAGATACATCATTCTTCTCATTAACCAATAATATGTTAATACTATCAATTTTGGAATTATAAGTTTGCGAAAAAGCACTGAGGTTAGCTAACAACCACAATATAAAGATAATTTGTTTTTTCATGTATATTCTGTTTTCTTGCTTATTTTTAAAACGGTTTTTATAAATATTTTGGAAACATACAACTTTTATATGTAATATTGTTTTTTTTCAACATAATATTAATTTTTTATCTTTGGATATTTTTTTTTATATTTTGATGTTGATTTGGTATTAATAATAAAACGCTACGTATATGTGATTGCATAGGTCTTAGTTATAAATTGAACTGTAATATAAATTCAAAAAACATAAATCTAAATTTATTAAAAATTGAAGAAAATCACATGTGTATTATTTGATATGGACGGAGTTATTATCGATTCTGAATTTATTCATAAAAAAGCCTATTATGAAACCTTTGTTTCTCTGGGTTTAAATGTGTCTGAGGATTTATACAAAACATTTACAGGCTCTTCCACTATAAATGCTTTTCAGAAATTAGTTACACATTTTAATTTAGATAAAGATCCAAACAAATTGGTATTACAAAAACGAGAGTGCTATGTTAACTACTTCGAAAATGATTCAAGCTTGCACTTAGTTAATGGTGTCGAAGATATTATTAAGTATTTCTACAATAAAGGAATTACTTTAATATTGGCATCCTCTTCTGCTATGGTAAATATAGACCGTGTATTTAATCGATTTAATTTAAACCAATACTTTACAGCTAAAATTAGTGGAGCAGATTTAACCAACTCTAAACCACATCCCGAGATTTTTGAAAAAGCAGCTATTTTAGGAAACACAGCCAAAGAAAACTGTATTGTTATAGAAGATTCTGATAACGGAATAATAGCTGCTAACGAAGCAGGAATTTTTGTCTTTGGATATAAAAATCCAATGTCGGCAGATCAAACTTTAGAAAAAGCAGATAAAATAATTACCGACTTTAAAGAGTTGAGAAAATATATTTAAACCTAAATTAAGCAGTTGCGAACAAAGAAAATGGCTAATCTTTTAGCACCATAAGATTAGTTGTTTGAGTTAAACAGAAGAGTTCTCAAAAACTTTTGGGTCAAGTATTGGAAGTATGGCATTATGTAAAACTGTACCTCTATATTGAGAAAACATAATACCTCTTACTGTAGATAGTGATATTGAATTAAACATTGTTATTATTTCTTTTGGAAGATTTACAATGTTAGATTCTTTTGTTTTAAAATAATTCAAATTTTGAACTTCAAAAATACATGCAACTTTAATAGAACCTAGAATGTTTTTGTTGTCTTTTTGTTGTATTTCAATGTCTGGTACAAATACAACTAAATTATTATCAATATTTATTTTTTGTTCTATTTTAATATTAAAATTAAAAGTTTGTTGTTCTGATATTGATATATCTGTTTGAAATTAATTTGAATGAACTAATTCAATTTTTATAAGTTTGAAATTAATATTTTCTATTGTGCTATTAGCTTTTTTTGTCATAATTTTAGTTTTTATAATTGGATTGACTACCAATAGTATGCATTCCTGAATGATATAAATTAGACCACGGATTTTGCATAAACGCAGAAGTTTCCGAACTAATATTAATTTGGATTACAGTAACTTGCTCTTTCTGTTTTATATCATTAAAATTCAACAAGCTAATGTTTAAAATTTCGCCGATTTCAAAAAGTGTATCGGAAGTAAAATTATGTGTTCCGCTTAACCATTGTGTAATTGTAGATTGACTTTTACCAGTTATGTCTGCCAAATCTTTCTTTTTCATACCCTTTGCTTTAAGAGCATTATCAATTTTTGCTGCAAGTAACATTCTGTATTTAATTCTGTCTGCATCTTTCTTACTCGTTTGGTTAAGAATGTCGCCTAAAATATTACTTGTGTAGCTTTTTGTTTTATTCATAATCTTCTGTATTAAAAGTTAAATCTCCTTCAAAATCTAATTCATCATCCGAAAAATGGATTTCTTTATCTTGCATTTTTTGTCTAATATGTTCAGATATTTGTCTTAAAAAATAATTTTCATCGGTTAATTTTTTACCACTCAGTTCGTTTATTTTAATAAGTTCGTATTCCATATATTTATATTGTGCAATATTACAAATATTTATATCCCAAATCTTCCAAGGCAATGAAGTGCCATTCCGCTCTCATGTTAAATGTATTCGTAACATCAAACCGTATCATTTGTTTTATTCCTTAAATTATTAATTTTGTTAACTAATCTCTTCAATTTATATTGTATGAAATTCATATTACAAAAATAATAAAATAGGAGATTATATAATAAGTAATTATTAAGTTATTTGCGATTCAGTTACATGAAAAATGAGGCGTTTTTTTTGTAATAGGGTACAACGTAAATAGCTGTGTTTGATAAATAAAAAAAAATACTAACTTTGTGAACTTAATTTGATAATTTATAAAATCTATAAAATGAGTAATACAGAAACAAATAACCTTCCTTACAAAGTTAAGGATATGGCACTTGCCGACTGGGGACGAAAAGAAATTGTTTTAGCCGAGTACGAAATGCCAGGTTTAATGGCATTAAGAAAAAAGTATGGAGAAGCTAAACCATTAAAAGGAGCAAATATTACAGGATCACTTCACATGACAATTCAAACAGCAGTTTTAATAGAAACTTTAGTTGAACTTGGAGCAAATGTACGTTGGGCTAGTTGTAATATTTTTTCAACTCAAGATCATGCAGCAGCAGCAATAGCCGAAGCAGGAACTCCTGTATTTGCATGGAAAGGCGAAACTTTAGCTGAGTATTGGTGGTGTACAGAGCAAGCTCTAATATTTCCTGATGGAAAAACAGCCGACTTAATTGTTGACGATGGTGGAGATGCTACAATGATGGTTTTAAATGGTTTTGAAGCAGAGAAAGACGCATCTGTTTTAGATAAAGAATTTGAGGCCGAAGACGAAATTGAACTTGCAAAAGCATTAAAGAAAATATTAGTTTCAAACCCTGGAGTATGGGCTAATACTGTAAAAACATTAAAAGGAGTTTCTGAAGAAACTACAACAGGAGTTCATAGGTTATATCAATTAAATGAAGCAGGGAAATTATTATTCCCAGCAATAAATGTTAACGACTCTGTAACAAAATCTAAATTTGATAATACTTACGGTTGTCGTGAGTCATTAGCCGATGGTATTAAGCGTGCAACAGATATTATGTTAGCAGGTAAAAAAGTTGTAGTTTGCGGATATGGTGATGTAGGTAAAGGTTCAGCAAAATCCATGTCGGCTTATGGAGCAAGAGTTACTGTTACTGAAGTTGACCCAATTTGTGCATTACAAGCAACAATGGAAGGCTTAGCGGTGAAAACTGTTGAAGATATGTTACCTGAAGGAGATATTTATGTTACAACAACAGGAAATAAAGAAGTAATTACAGCTGAACACATGTCAAATATGAAAAATAATGCAATTGTTTGTAATATTGGTCATTTTGATAATGAAATTCAAGTAGAAAAAATGATGAACTTACCTGGTGTTACTAGAACAAATATTAAACCTCAGGTTGATAAATTTACTTTTGCCAATGGTAACTCAATAATTCTTCTTTCAGAAGGAAGACTTGTAAACCTAGGTAATGCAACAGGACATCCATCATTTGTAATGAGTAATTCATTTACAAACCAAACATTAGCTCAGCTTGAGTTATGGCAAAAAGATTACGAAATAGGAGTATATCGTTTACCAAAATATCTTGACGAAGAAGTAGCTCGTTTACATTTAGACCATGTAGGAGCAAAACTAACCGTTTTATCAAAAGAGCAAGCTGAATATATAGGAGTACCTGTTGAAGGACCATATAAACCAGATCATTACAGATACTAAAATTTAGTATTTATATAATAAGAAAAACCCAGATGAATATATAATTCTCTGGGTTTTGTTTTTGCTGAAGATTAATTTATTGTTTTAATATTGATAACATGTCTGTGTATTTTTTAAATTTCATTTCCTTCATTAGTAAATTGTAATCGCTCATAAAATGAGCAACACCATTATTCCCTATATAAATGTATGTGTCATCAATATATGATTTAACACCTTTATTATTAAAAGATTGCAATAAGTTATCGCGACGTTTAAAATAGTCATTTATTAAGTTGCTAAAATTAGAATCAATAATATTAAATACCTCTTTAAAATTTTGGTTTGAAATTATTTCGTCATAAATGTTTTTCTCTTTCTCCTGAGCATATATTAAATATGTCAAAATATAAAATTTGAATTCAGCATAAGCATAGTATGTTCCGTTAACATTTGATAAATATGTTAACCAGTCTGCATCCTTTGCTTTTGTTTCATTCAAATAATAATCATACATTAAATAATCTGTTTTGCAGCCCTGATAATAGGAGTTAAATTCATCTAATAAACCATATATTCCATGCAACTGAGTTGATTGAAAATTGGGAGAATTGGATATGTATGTTTTAAATCTAAAAGTTCTAAGCCTTTTAGGAATTTTACCAACTATCTTTTTGGATGGGACTGTCTTTGTAAGCTTTACAACAATCGTTTTATCATTATCTAAATAAAAGCAATAATATTCATCTTCAAAATCCTTTCGTTTTATTTTTTGGTACGCCATTATGCTAGTAAATGCATGGTTCATTTCGTGTACTACAGTTCCAAGTGAATTTACAACATCTTTCTTTTTTTTACCGTGAATATATCTTTTAAAACCGTTTCGTTTCATTACTGTTACAGTAGAGCTTCCAAATTTATATTTTGAAGGAGCTTTAATGTATTCTGTAATAATATAATAACCGTCTTTGTTGTATTTCTTCAATAGATTTAATGCAACTTTTTCTACTTGAGCAAAAGATGGTGAAACTGCAAAAAGTAGTATTACTAAGAAAAATATTTTGTTCTTTTTTCGTGTTAAAAAAAGCATAATGAAATATTTTAGTTATAATAAAAACCAGTCAGTGTGCGTAGCTCCTAACTGTGTTTTAAGTTGAATGTATTT
>JAOZLS010000205.1 GCA_029934705.1 Bacteroidales bacterium
AAATTTTAAGTGCAGGAAAACAGGAAAAGATGAAGGATTTGTCGGCAATTTTGATATTTATTTGGTATTATAAGCACCCTGACAAAAGTTTTTACACATTTACTTGTCTGTGAATTATTGATTGACACGACTTTGCAGAAGTGCGTAAGCAATATTAAATAGGTCTTAGACCTTAATATCCGATTTTAAATTATTATATTTATCGAAAGCATATTTATCAGTTAATAGTAGAGTTGTAATAACACTTAAAATACCAGATGCAAAAATTGTAATCATCAGCATTATTTGATATTTTACAGCAATATTCGGACTGCTTCCTCCAAGTATCTGACCCGTCATCATTCCTGGTAACGAAACTAAACCTACAATTGCAGTTGTTGCTATAACAGGATTAAAAGCATTTTTTAAAGCTTCTTTTTTAAAAGGAAGTAAAGCTTCGTTTAGTGTTGCACCATTTGCTAAGTACCATCTAAAAGTGTCTTCGCTACTTCTAATTTTACCATAATATGAATTTAATGCAATTATTATTGTGCGTATTGTATTGCCAAGTAACATCCCGGTAATAGGAATTAAATATTGTGCTTCAAAAATATTATCGAGTTTAATAACTACTCCAAAAAAATACAAATCAACAAATATTATACTAAATAAACCAGATACAAATACAGGAATAAAAAATGTTTTAAAAGATAAAGAACTCCTTTTTATTATGGAGTGCGACGCAATAACTGCCATAACTAATACCCATGCAACATTTATATACGAGTTGTTTATCTTGAAAATAAATTCAAGATATACACCTACAAATAATAATTGCACAGTCATTCTTGAAATTGCAATTATCGAATCTTTTAGTAAACCTGTTTTGTAATGCCATAAAACGTAAAATGGAATTATTAACAGCGCATAACCAAAAAATAACGATAAATAACTTATGTCTAATACTTCTTTCATGTTTTATTCTATTTCTATTATCCTGTCCGATTTTTTTATCCAATATTCATCATGTGTTGATGCTATTACTGTTAAGTTTTTGTTAGACATTATATAATCAGTAATTTTTATTTTAGTTTCTAAATCCAAAGCTGAAGTTGGTTCATCAGCAAAAAATATTCGTTTATTTAATAGAAGACTACTTGCAGTTAATATTCTTTGCTTTTGACCTCCCGATATTTCGTTAATTTTTTTTGATAAAATATCTTCTTCTAAATTGAATATATCGAGTATCATTTCGATTTTTTTTAATGAAGGAAGATTTTTTTTGTTAATTTTAAAATTGAAAGGAGCTAATAATAACTCTTTTACATTTTCGGCTTCAATAAAAGTGTTTTGTGGAAGAAATGATGTTAATAATCGTATCCTATTAATGCTTTCGGGAGATAATTTTATACCTGATACATATATTTCGCCAGTATATGAAGGAATAAATCCATTTATAGCATTTATTAAAGTCGTTTTACCTGAACCCGATTTACCTATTAGTGCAACTTTCTCACCTTTATTAATATGTAAGTTGAAATTATTAAATATTTTTTGCGTCTCAAAGCTAACATTTAAGTTTTCTATTATAAGCATTATGTGAATTTTTTGTAAAGAAAAGGTTTTATTATATAAATAGCAAAAAAGAATATAATGAATGTTAAAGTGTAAGTGTCAGTAATTTAATGCTTTGTATTGTTTCGCATAAAAGTGTATTTATATATTATGATATTTAAGTTTTTAAAAATAAAATACAAAATACTTTGCATGCATAATATTTTTTTCTTAAATTTGCAATGCACGCATAATATTTAGATGTGGAACGCCCATGATTAATTATAAGAACTCAAGGGGATGATTATTGCAATTTTGCACAAGTAAGTACATAAATAGGTTGCATGCGGGTATCGCATCTAACCTTTTTAATAATTTATATACAGATGAAACTAAAAGAAACTGTTGATTTTCATTTAAAAGCCACTTGGCATTCATTAACAAAAATGTATAATCAAGCCGCATTAAAATACGAAACATCTCAAACAATAGGTTATGTGTTAATTAATGTTGACAAAGAAGGAACTCCTGCAACTAAAATTGCACCATTATTAGGAATGGAATCAACTAGCCTTAGTCGCCTTTTAAAAAGTATGGAAAAAAAAGGACTTATTTATCGTGAAGCCGACGAAGTAGATAAAAGAATAGTACGTATTTTCTTAACAGATTATGGTGTAGCAAAACGTAAATTAGCTAAAAAAACAATAATCTCTTTCAACGAAAAAGTTCTTAAAAAAGTAAAAAAGAGCGATCTCAAAGTTTTTTACAAAGTAATTGATGCAATTAATGAAATAGCATCCGACGAAAAACAAAATGAAGCAGATGAAATAAAAATTTCTAAAGAAAATAAAGAATAATTACAATTTTTAACATTGTATATATAAACTAATATCACAATACTAATATCTAATATAATAAATTATGACAAGAAGAATTAGAAAAGTTGCAGTTTTAGGCTCAGGAGTTATGGGATCTGGAATTGCTTGTCATTTCGCTAATATTGGAGTAGAAGTCTTACTTATAGACATAGTTCCTCGCGAATTGACCGATGCTGAAAAAGCAAAAGGGCTGACACTTGAAAGCAAAGTTGTGAGAAATCGAATTGTTGATGGTGCATTAAAAGCATCATTAAAATCCAAACCATCACCTATTTACAAACAAGAATTTGCAAAAAGAATTACTACTGGTAATTTCGATGATAATTTAAAGGAGATAGAGACTTGTGACTGGGTAATTGAGGTTGTTATTGAAAGACTTGATATTAAAAAACAAGTTTTTGAAAATGTTGAGAAATACAGAAAAAAAGGTTCACTTATTACATCTAATACTTCTGGTATTTCAATTGAATCTATGATTGAAGGACGAAGCGAAGATTTTCAGAAGAACTTTTGTGGAACACACTTTTTTAATCCACCTCGCTACCTCAAACTTTTCGAGATAATACCTTCTACAAAAACAGATCCTGAAGTTTTAGACTTTTTAGGAGATTATGCTCGTAGATATTTAGGTAAAACTACAGTTCATGCCAAAGATACTCCAGCATTTATAGCAAACAGAATAGGAACTTTTTCTATTATGGACTTGTTTAATAATGTTGAAAAATACGGATTAACAATTTCTGAAATAGACAAACTTACAGGAACTCTTATTGGAAGAGCAAAATCAGCTACTTTTAGAACAGCTGATATTGTTGGACTTGACACTCTTGTTCATGTTGCAAACGGAATTAGAGAAAATACAGATGATGAATCTAACGACGTTTTTAAAGTACCTACTTATCTTCAAAAAATGCTTGACAATAAATGGTTAGGCTCAAAAACAAAGCAAGGTTTCTTTAAAAAAGAAATAATTGATGGTAAACGTAAATTCTTAACTCTAGATTTTGAAACTTTAGAATATACAGAAGATGCAAAACCTAAATTCTCGGTATTTGAAAAAACTAAAGGAATTGATAATCTTGCTAAAAGATTAAAAATATTATACTCAGATAAAAGTAAAGTTGGCGATTTTTACAAAGCGTCTTTTCACAACTTATTCCAGTTTGTATCTAATAGAATTCCAGAAATAAGTGATGAAATTTATAAAGTAGATGACGGATTAAATGCTGGTTTCGGTTGGAAAATGGGACCATTCGATTCTTGGGATGCTATTGGTGTTAAAGAATCTGTTGAGGCTATGGAGGCTATAGACAAAAAGCCTGCACAGTGGGTTTATGATATGCTAGCATCTGGTGCCGAAACTTTTTATAAGGTAGAAAACGGATTAAAGAAATTTTACGATATTCCTTCAAAATCTTATAAAGTAATACCAGGAACAGAAGACCTTATCTCGTTAGAAGCAATTAGAGCAACTAATGTTATTTGGGAAAATGAAGAAGCTACTATTTTTAATATTGGAGATGGAGTATTAAATGTTGAATTCCACTCAAAAATGAATGTTATTGGTGCTGGAACTCTTCAAGCTCTTAATACAGCTGTCGATTTAGCCGAAGAATCATATAAAGCAATAGTTGTTTCAAACGAAGCCGACCATTTCTCTGCAGGAGCAAACGTTGGTATGATATTTATGATGGCTGTTGAGCAAGAATGGGACGAATTAAATTACGCAATTTCAATGTTCCAAAATACAATGATGAGGCTACGTTATTCTGCAATACCAGTTATTGCTGCTCCTAAAGGAATGGCTCTTGGTGGTGGTTGCGAATTATGTATGCACTCCGATAAGGTTATTGCAAATGCCGAAACATATATGGGACTTGTTGAATTTGGAGTTGGTCTTATCCCAGGTGGTGGCGGAACAAAAGAATTTGCTGTTCGCTTATCCGACGAAATAAGAGAAGGCGATACAAGAACTAACATGTTCCTTAATAGATATTTATCTATTGGACAAGCAAAAGTTTCAACATCAGCTTACGAAGCTTTCGATTTAGGTTATTTAAGACCTGGAACCGATGAAGTTATTCTTAGCACTGTTGATCAAGTTTCTTATGCTAAAAAAGTTGCTTTGCAAATGGTTGAAAAAGGTTATTCGCAACCTGCACCTCGAAATAATATTAAAGTTTTAGGTAAAGAAGCTCACGGATTATGGCTTGTTGGAGCCGACTCGTTTACAGTTGGAAAATACATGAGTGAACACGATAAGCTTATTGCCGAAAAATTAGGTTTTGTTATGTCTGGTGGAGATATTTCGCAAGCATTAACAGAAGTTAGCGAGCAGTACTTATTAGACCTAGAGCGAAAAGCATTTATTGAACTGTGTATGCAGCAAAAAACACTAGAAAGAATGCAAAGCCTTGTAACATCAGGTAAAATACTTAGAAACTAATTATAAGTAATAATGACTATTGAATAACTTTTTTTAATGAATAAGGATTATTGAATAATTAATAACTATAAAATGAGTAATAATAAAATCGAAAATAAAGAAAAAGACTTGAAAAAAAGAACTAAAATATTTGCTCACAGATGTGTGAAATTAGCATTGGTATTACCAAAAAACAAATTGGGTTATCATATTCAAGGGCAATTAATTAGATGTTCTACTTCAGTTGCAGCAAATTATCGTGCTGCCAATATTGCACAATCTAAAAAAAGCTTTATAGCTAAAATTAGTATTGTGGTTGAAGAAGCGGATGAGTCGGCTTTTTGGTTAGAGTTTATTATTGATGAAAAATTAATGAAAGAAGAGCGTGTTATTGAACTACTAAATGAAGCCAAAGAATTAACGGCAATTTTCGTAGCATCAAGAAAAACAGCACGCAAAAACCTTGGGAATGAGTAATGAATAATGAGTAATGAATAATGAGTAAGGAATAATGAGTAAGGAAAAGTTAGTATTAAAAATAGAGTTAGTCATTATTCAATAATCCTTAGTCATTAAAAAAGTTAGTATTTTAAAAAGTTACTCATTATTCATTAAAAAAAGTTATTCATTATTCAATAATCCTTATTTATTAAAAAAGTTAGTCATTTGTCGTTAAACATTAAACATTTAGAAAATATGGAAGCATATATAGTTGGCGGATATCGTTCCGCAATAGGAAAAGCACCAAGGGGAGTCTTTAGATTTACTCGCCCCGATGATATTGCATCAGCAGTAGTAAAGCATTTATTAAAAGATTTTCCGCAAATACCGCATGATAAAATCGACGATGGGGTTGTTGGAAATGCATTTCCAGAAGCAGAAAGTGGCTTAAACATGGGACGGCTAATCTCATTAATGAGTCTTGATACAGTTGAAGTTCCAGGATCTACAATAAATAGATATTGTGCCTCAGGATTAGAATCAGTTGCAATTGCATCATCAAAAATAAAAGCAGGAATAGCAGATGTTATTTTAGCAGGAGGAGCAGAAACAATGTCGATGATAGCAATGGGAGGGTGGAGAAGCCTGCCAAACCCTACAGCAGCTTTACATCATCCAGACTGGTTTCACGGAATGGGATTAACAGCCGAAGCGGTTGCTAATGAGTATAAAATCTCAAGAGAAGCTCAAGACCAATTTAGTCTTAATTCTCATGACAAAGCTCTAAAAGCAATTGCTGAAGAAAAATTTAAAAGTCAGATTGTTCCTATAGAAGTAGAAGAAAATTACTTTGCCGATGGACAAATGAAAACTCGTAAATTTACAGTTGATACAGATGAAGGACCTCGTAAATCAAAAATTGAAGGGCTTGCAAGATTAAAGCCTGTTTTTGCTCAGGGAGGCACAGTTACAGCAGGAAATAGTTCGCAAATGTCCGATGGAGCAGCATTTTTATTAGTTGTTTCAGAAAAAGCACTTAAAGAATATAACCTTACGCCAATAGCTCGCTTAGTTGATTATCAAGTAGCAGGTGTTGACCCATATAAAATGGGTATTGGTCCAATAGCCGCAATTCCAAAAGTCTTAAAACATTCAGGAATGAATTTAAAAGATATTGAGCAGTTTGAATTAAACGAAGCATTTGCATCACAATCATTAGCTGTTATTAACGAATTAGGATTAAACCCTGATATTGTGAATGTTAATGGTGGAGCAGTAGCACTTGGTCACCCATTAGGAGCAACAGGAGCAAAACTCACAGTTCAACTTCTTAATGAAATGAAACTTCGTAAACAAAAGTACGGAATGGTTACAATGTGCATAGGTACAGGACAAGGAGCAGCAGGGATATTTGAATTGCTGTAAATAAAATGGGACACTGATTTGTTATGATTTTTATGATAAATTATGATAAAAAAAATATACAAATCAGTGGCCTTTTGAAAATATAAATTATGAATTCAAATTATTTGCATTCAGATATTACAGGTAAAATACTTAAAGCATTTTATAATGTTTATAATAAATTAGGTTTTGGTTTTCTTGAAAAAGTTTATGAGAAATCAATGTTAATTGAAATAAGAAAATTTGGATTGAAAGCTGAGAATCAAACGCAAATTAAAGTTGGAGTTTATTATACAGATATTATTGTAAATGATTGCGTTATAGTTGAATTAAAAGCAGTCGAAAATATTATTTAAGAGCATGAGGCACAATTAGTAAATTATCTTCGTGCAACAAACTTTGAAGTTGGCTTATTACTTAATTTTGGAAAAACACCTCAAAAAGTAAGAAGAGTTTTAACTAAAGAATATAAATAAAAATAGAATACTGATAAATTATGATAAGTAAGAATAAAATCATTATTAATCATAAAAATCATAACAAATCAGTGTCCTATTTTAAAATTTTAAAATATGGAAAATAAAAAAATAATTAAAGGTGGAGAGTTTATTGTTAAAGAAAC
>JAOZLS010000206.1 GCA_029934705.1 Bacteroidales bacterium
TATTTCGGTTGCATTATCAATTTTAGTAAATTATTGGTCGCTAAAAAAGAGGAAGAAAATAGAACATTAATACTTCATTTTTTGACCATTGCCACTTTCATGTATTTTCTTAAAGCCTTTGAAATTGCTTGCCATGTCGGTAGCAGGTGAAAACACCAGCTACAGGCAAGGAATATTAAAACTTAATATCGCCCTTGTCTCTTTCATGTGTTTTCTAAGGATATCTAAAATTAAGGTATAAATAGTTGCATTTTTATTTTTTTAACACGCAACTCGCAACTCGTAACTTTTTTCAACACTAAATAACTTAAATGTAATGATATACTCATCGCAGTATTACGGAAAAACACATTAAAACTTTATTTTTTCACCCAAAACAACGGATGAAGTTAATAAAGAGGCGATTGAAACACCTAACATTCCATGTAAGTTAACATTTTGACCTGTTAAATACAGGTTTGACACTTTTGTTGAAACCGAAATATAAGATTCAGCAGGACTTTTATAATCTCTTTCAATTCCATATACAGAGCCATTAATTGTTCCTGTAAAATCTCTAAAAGTTAAAGGAGTTGAAGTATAATACTGTTTAATTGAAGATTTTATACCTGGAAATTTCTTTTCGACTGAATTTATAACCTTTTTTGCAACTTCATCCTTAAAATCGTAATAATCATGTCCCCTATTATTTTTAAAAGTATTAGCCCATTTTTCAACATCTTCATACTTCATTATTGTCATTATTTTAATTTTTTGTGCAAACTTTCCTTTTTTACCAGAAACTGGTGTATTAAGAGTAAATGAAGTAGGATAGTTTTCATTATTAGCAGAAATATACGACGAAACATCATTTGAATTATGCACATAATGGTTAGAGTTTAAAAATTGAAAACTTTCATGTTTTAACACAGCATAAATAATAAAAACCCCTGAGGTATTTTTTATAGCTCTAATTCTATTAACATAAGATTTTCTAAAAACCTTAGGTTTATCAATCTCTAGCATTTTTTGTGGATGAATAGCAGAAATAAATTTATTGCCAAAATAAATTTGAGAATCTATTGTTTCGCAAGAAATTATAGTTTTTTCTTCAATATTAAACTTAACAACTTCGGATTGTTTTATAACTATACCGCCATTCTGTAAAATCTTTTTTTCGAGTAAATTAACAAAAGTTTGAGTATTTAATTTGAATCGTTTTGCTCCACTAATAAATGAGCCTAACACAACTGCAAAATTATATAAAGACGACGTTTTAGTCGAAGCATCATATAAGTAATTATTTCCTAAAATTACATTTTTAAAATCAGAATTATTACTTAACGAATCAACATATTTTAAGGCACTTAACGAAATATTTTCATTCTCGTAAAAATCATTATAAATATTATTAATATCAATAGTTTGATAAATTTCTGAAATCTTATTAACAAGTTTTATTATAGCAGTTTTTTCCTCAGGGAAATATTCAATAAGTTGATTTTTAAAATTGCTAAATCCAACAGGAAACTTATATTCTTTTCCCTTATAAGTAATAATATCAAAAGCATCATCAGCAAAATTAGACAATTCGAGTTCATTATTTATTTCGAGAAACGAGAAAAACAAATATAAAAAGTCATTCTCGCTCATTGCCCCAAAATAGTGCATACCAGTATCAAAAGAAAAATTTCCACGTTTAAAAGTTTGCAAATTCCCACCTAACATCTTTTCTTTCTCTAATACACAAACCTTTAGGTTTCTTTTACTTAAAATTACTGCAGATAAAAGTCCACCCAATCCTCCTCCAATAACAATAATATCAAATTTTTTATGTACTTTTGTACTCATCTCAAATTATTTTTTTTATAGCTACAAAATAAAGATAAATATATTTTAACTAAGAATTTTTTATCTTCAAAATAAAAAAAAATTGTACATGATTATTGAACACAAAACAGAACTTGACAAAATTCAACGAGAATTTAATCAATTTCTTCTATATAACTCAGATAATTTTAAAAACGATGAAAATACCGAAAAGTTAAAGGATGCCTTTAATTTTACTGGCGAAGCCTATAAAGATATGGTTCGCTACTCAGGAAAACCATATATTACTCATAGTTTTGAAGTAGCAAAAATTGTTGTTCAAGAAATAGGTTTAGGAACAAAATCGGCAATAGCTGCCTTAATTCAGGATATTCCAACAAAAACTGAATATAATTTAGAAGATATAGAAAGATATTTTGGTTTAAAAATTAGAAATATTGTAGAAGGTTTAAATAAAATTAAAAATGGCGAAGAATATGAGAATAATGCTGAAGCATCCATTTTCAGAGAAATTTTACTTACCGTATCCGACGATATTAGAGTTCTTTTTGTAAAAATAGCAACAAAGTTAAATAGCCTACGAACAATAAAATTTATTACAAAAATTAAACAACAAAAATTAATAGCCGAAGTTTTAAACATATATGCACCATTAGCACATCGTTTAGGTTTGTACGATATTAAATCGGAAATGGAAGATATTTGTTTAAAATATACACATTCCAAAATTTACAAACAAATTGAAAATAAGTTAGAAAGCTCTGAGCGTGAACGTTTACAATTTATAAACCGAGTAGTACAACCTATTAATAAAGCACTAAAAAAGCATGATATTGAATATAGAATAAAGAGTAGATCTAAGTCTATTTTTTCTATTTGGAAAAAAATGCAAAATAAAGGAGTTGCTTTTGAGGAAGTTTACGACTTATTTGCTGTACGAATTATTTTTAAGAAAAGAGTTAATGAAAAATACGAAGCTTTATTTATTGGCTCACTAATATCAGATATATATACTATAAAAGCTGACAGAACTAGAAATTGGCTCGAAAAAGGCAAAGACACTGGCTATATGGCTCTTCATCAAACAATAATGAGCAATGAAGGCAAGTGGGTTGAAATACAAATACGCTCAGAAAATATGAACGAAGCTGCAGAACACGGTTTTGCTGCACACTGGAAATACAAAGGTATAAAAGAAAAAAAAGTTGCCTTTGATGAAAAGGTTGGAGAAATACTCAAAGATTTAAGCGAAAATCAAAATCCAGCAAGCGAGTTGCTTGATAGCATAAAATTAAACCTCCTAACAACAGAGATATATGTATTTACACCAAGAGGGAAAATTATAGACCTTCCAAAAGGTGCTACGGCACTAGATTTTGCTTTTAAAATTCATACAGATATTGCATTAAAAGCTATTTCGGCAAAAATAAATGGAACACTTTCTGGGCTCGACACAGTTTTAACCAATGCCGATCAAATAGAAATAATAACATCAAATAATCAAACTCCACAAAAAATTTGGTTTAACCAAGTAATTACTCACAAAGCATTAAATATGCTCAAAATTGCTTTTAAAGAAGAAAGAAAACTAAGTATTGACAATGGCAGACTAATTATTGATGAATTATTAACAAAAAATAATATTGTTGAAATAAATCAAACAATTAAAAACTTAAGTAATAGTTTCGACTATAAAAATAAAAAAGATTTCTTTTTTGATATTAGCGAAGACAAAATAACTGTAACAGAAGTAATAGAAAAATTAAACGAATATAACCCAAACAGAAAAACAAAATTTTGGAAAATAAAAAGTCCTTTTTCAATAAATACAAGCGAATCAAAAAAAATAAATAAACTATTATACGATTCCTACGAAATAGCAAGTTGCTGTAATCCAACACCTGGAAATATAGTTGTTGCAATAAAAGATAAAAACACAAAAGAAATAGTTATTCATAAAAAAGATTGTCCAACTGCTATAAACAAAAGAAAAAGCGGAAGCATTTTAATTCCAGTTAATTGGACATCATATACAGCACAATCTAAGCTCACAAAATATACTATAAAAGGCAGCGAAAGAAAAGGGCTTCTAAATAAAATAACAACAGTAATAGCAAAAGAATTATCGGCTAATATAAGTAGCCTAAATGTAAAAACAGACAATAAAGAATTTAATTTAGATATGAAAATTTACACAAAAGATGATAAATCGGCAAATAAGCTAAAAGTTAACTTAGAAAAAATTAAAAATATTAGTATTGTTACAATGGAATAAATAAACTTAAACCAATTTCTTAATTAAAATAATTCTAAATAAGTTTTGTCATAATTTATATAATGTCTAAATTAGCATGTTATAAATAAATAAATAATACATGGACAACTCACCAGTAAGAGATACAGTAAAGCAAATTTTTACAGACTATCTTGAAAGTAAAGGTCATAGAAAAACACCTGAACGCTTTGCCATTTTAGATGAAATATACTCAAGAGATGGTCATTTTGATATTGAGTCGTTATATATTTTCATGAAAAATAAAAATTACCGTGTTAGCAGAGCTACACTATACAATACTATAGAGCTATTGCTGGATAGTAACCTAGTAATAAAACACCAATTCGGAAAAAATATAGCACAATTTGAACGCTCTTATAAATATAAACAACACGACCATTTGGTTTGTAAAAAATGTGGTAAGGTTGTAGAATTTTGCGATCCACGAATACAACAAATACAAAATACAGTTGGTAAACTCATGAATTTTGAAATAGATTATCACTCCTTATATTTTTACGGAACCTGCGAAAAATGCAAAGAATTATAAAAAAAAATGTCGGTAATTAATTTTACCGACATTTTTTTTGTTTAGTTGAACAAAGTAACCTAATTTTATAGAACTTTAAATTTAAAAATCGAGAAAAAGAAATAATATGAAAATTGATGTATTGTTAGGCCTACAATGGGGCGATGAAGGAAAAGGAAAAATAGTAGATGTTCTAACTCCAAAATATGATATAGTAGCACGATTTCAAGGTGGTCCAAATGCTGGACACACACTGATTTTTAATAATAAAAAATTCGTGCTTCATCTTATACCATCGGGTATTTTTAGAGAAAAAACTATTAATGTAATAGGAAACGGAGTAGTACTAGACCCTGCAATTTTTTTAGACGAAATTACTAAACTTGAAGAAAGTGATATTCACCTAGAAAAAAACTTGTACATAGCTAATAAAGCACACTTAATATTGCCAACACATAGGTTTTTAGATGCTGCAAATGAAAAAAAGAAAGGCAAACTAAAAATATGTTCAAAATTAAAAGGAATTGGACCAACATATACCTATAAAATTGGGAGAGATTTAATAAGAATTGGCGATATTAGCACAGAAAACTTTATAGAAAAATACGAAACACTAAAAAAACTACATACCGATAAGCTAGACATCAAAGAAATTGAAGCAGATTTAGCTGCTTATGAAAAAAGATGGTTTAAAGGAATTGAAAAACTAAAAGAGTTTAAATTTATTGATGGCGAACAATTCTTTAATGATGCACTTGCACAAAATAAAAAAATACTAGCCGAAGGAGCACAAGGAACATTACTTGATATTGACTATGGAACTTATCCTTATGTAACCTCCTCGTCCACAACAGCAGCAGGAGTTTGTTCTGGTTTAGGAGTTGCACCAAATAAAATTGGCGAAGTTTTTGGTATTTTTAAAGCATACATAACAAGAGTAGGAAGCGGACCTTTTCCAACCGAACTTTTTGACCAAGATGGTGAAAATTTGCAAAAACATGGTAATGAGTACGGCTCAACAACTGGCAGAGAGCGACGTTGCGGTTGGTTAGATTTAGTTGCTTTAAAATATGCAATTGATATAAATGGAGTAACACAACTCGTTATGACTAAAGCAGATGTGCTATCATATTTTAAAACATTCAAAACATCTTCATCATATACAAAAAACGGCAAAATTTTTGATTATTTACCTTTTGAATTTAATAATGACTTAATTCCTAACTATAACGAAAACAAAGGATGGGAAATTGACATTTCAGAAAAAGTAAAATATGATGAATTTCCTAAGGAATTAAAAGATTATATATTAAAAATAGAAGACTTTACAAAAGTTCCAATAAGTATAGTTTCAACAGGAGCAGACAGAAAAAATATTGTATTCAAATAAATATGAATCTTAAATTTAAAATATTTACAATTGTTATATTCTCTATAATTTATGGAGGATATAACACTTTTGCCCAAAATGTAGATAGTTTAATAAGTAAAATTAAGACCGAAAAAAATGATACATCGCTTGTAAAGCTATATTTAGGGGTAGCAGATTATTATTGCACCACAAACAAGATACATAAAACATCCATACAATATGCCGACACAGCATTATTAATTCTAGAAAAACTAGAATGGAAGAAAGGTGAAATAATGTTTTGGATTAAATATGGAAAAATAGCACGAAATTTTGACTATTCCTATTATGCTATCGAATATTACAAAAATGCACTAAATATTTCTGATAATATTAATGATAAACAAAACAAAGCATATATACTAAATAGAATTGCACAAATACTCCGGGAAGCTGATAATTATTCAGAATCTATAAAATTCTACCTAAAAGCAATAACTACAGCCGAAGAAAATAATAATTTAAAAACAAAACTTTATGCTCTTAACGGAATAGGAAATAACTATTTTATGCTAAATAATTTTACCGAAGCATACAAATACCTAGACAAAGCATTAAAACTTGCAATAAAACTTGATAACAAAACTAGTATTGCAATTAATTACAATAACTTAGGAGAAGTATATGCAATAAATAAAAAATATGATCAGGCTGAAAAATATTATGCTAAATCACTGAAAATTAACCTAGACTACAATAATGAAAAAGGTATTTCCATAAATAATTCAAGCCTAGGAAAACTTTTTTATCAGCAAGAAAAATATTACCAGGCATATCATTTTTTCAAAAAATCTTTAAAAATTGAAAAAAATCTAAATAATGATTTCTATCTTTCACAGGCATACATTTATCTAGGGAAAACATATACTAAACTAGAAAATTATAAATCTGCCGAAGAATTACTAAAAAAAGGACTAAAAATAGCAAATAATATATATTCAAAAGCAAATAAAAAAGAAGCATATAAAGGATTTGCAGATTTATATATTGCACAAGAAAATTACGAACAAGCATATTTCTTTTTAGAAGAATATATCTTTATAAAAGATAGCCTAATAAATACCGAGGTACAAACAAATACAATGGCTCTTCAATTAGAGTATGATTTTGAAAGTGCCAAACAAAAAGTAGTTATGCTTGAAGCCCAAAATGAGTTTGAGCATCAAAAAAACATTCGTAATATAATTATTAGTGTTGTAAGTTTCTTATCAATTTTAGGAATTATAATTATAGTAATAACAATAAAGCAAAGTAAATTACGAAAAAAAAATG
>JAOZLS010000207.1 GCA_029934705.1 Bacteroidales bacterium
GCTAAAATTAATGTTGACTTAATATGTTTCATAATTCTTAATTTTTACTAAGTTCGATTATACTGACAAACAACAAGTTAAATTGTTTCAGTGATGATTTTAAAGTATTTAGATATTAGTAATAAGTAATTAGTGCCTGAACGAAAATATAACAAATTTAGAAAACCAGTTAATTATTTGATTTTATACAATTAAAATTTCTAATTATTAAATACTTTTACAAAACCATGCTCATTTCAATTGTAATCCACTGATTATCAACATCATTAAATTTCACTAAGTAGAACTAAATTATTATCTAACAACTATAAATTTGAAACGCTCTGTTTTTAAATTTTCTAAATTATTAAGTACTGCAAAATAAACTCCTTCTGGAAAATTTCTTATATCAATATCATTTATTCCTACAAATATATGATTATCATAAAATAAAACACCTTGTAAATTAAATATTTTAATAGTGTAATGTTTTTTGAAAACAACTACAACGGATAACACTTCTGATGCAGGATTAGGACGCAAAGTTGCAAAAGTTCCTTGGCTTAAATTAAATTGATTATTATCGTTTTTTTGAGAAATATGATTTATACTTAAAGGTATAGTATTAAAAGAATTACCTATTGAATACGAATATGTAATTGTAGAATTATTAATTGTTTTTGTTGCAGAATTAAAATAGTGCAAATTATTAGTTTGTGCTGAAACTAAATTACATGATAATAATATTAATATATAAATTATTTTATACATAACATACCTAATTATAAAAGAGTAATTTATCTTGTAAAAACAAATTCTGTATTACTAGACATTTCATCGTTAAAAAAGTAGCCTTCATAATCAAAAGCTTTTAACCCTTCGGGTTCTGTAATTTCATTTTCTACAATAAACCGGGTCATTAATCCTCTTGCTTTTTTTGCATAAAAACTTATTACCTTATATTTTCCATTTTTTTCGTCTTTAAAAACAGGTTTTATTAATGTACCTGTCAAATTATTTACCTTAACCGATTTAAAATACTCATCGGACGCCAAATTTATAATAAAATCATTTTCAGAATTTTCATTTTCAGAATTAATAAAATCTAAAATTTTGTTATCCCAAAATTCATATAAATTTTTTGCATTATTAACAGAAAGCTTTGTTCCCATTTCTAACCTATACGGCTGTATTAAATCCATTGGATATAAAATACCATGTAAGCCAGATAATATTCGCAAATGTTTTTGAGTAAATTCTAGTTGCTTTTTATTAAACGTTTTTACATTTATACCTTTATAAACATCGCCTTGAAACATAAAAATTGCGGGAGCAGAATTTTTAGAAGTAAATGGAACATTCCAAGTTAAAAACCTTTCAAAGTTCAAATCAGATAATGTAGGGCTAATTTTCATTAATTTTGAAATATCTTGCGACTTATATTTTTGCAGCTCCGAAATCAATACTTTTGACTCTTCTAAAAACATAGGAGTTGTAGTATTAACAGGATATTCATCAAGTTGAAAATTAATTTTCTTTGCAGGAGAAATCAATATTATCATTTTATTTTTTTTCATTTAAAATGTAAAGTTAATACTTTTGTAAAACTTTATAAGCAAAATATTTATAAAAATCAAGATTTTTTGTTTAATTTGCACTAATACTGTGCTAATTAAAATTTTAGATTGAAAAAAATTAGTATATTGTATAATATTTCTACTATTTAACTTTAATGCCCCTAAAAAAAAGAATATGTATTTAACAGTAAAAGAAGCTATTGAAGAAAGCAATAAAAGTCAAACTACAATTCACAGACTTTGCCAAAAATATGAAAATACAAAACATGTAAAAAAAGAAGGTAATAAATACCTAATTGATCGTGCATTTCTTCAAGAAAAATATCCAAATGAATTAAATAATAGTGCAGTAGCTAATAATATTTCGAACTATTTATCGGATGACGGGCTTTTAAAAAAACTTACCGAGAAAAACAACCAAATAACTGAGCTAACAGTTAAACTTAAAAAACTAGAAGAAGACACTATTGAGAACAACCAAGAAATGGCTGAAATAATTGATGCAAATATGAGTCTTAATAAAGAACTTGAAGCTGTTTCTACTGATAAATTTGATTTTCCGACAACTAACGAAACACCATCTGAACTAAGAACAATGTTATACAAAGCCTTAACAATAACAGGATCTGTAGCATTATTAATTGTATTTATTTTTATGATGTATTATTTTACAAAATAATTTTTTTTATAACTCAAACATAAAAAAAAAAACATAATGTTTGATAAATACATGCTTATATATAACGGTAAATTTTACCCTTCAAACAACTTTCTTGTTAAATTTAACAATAGAGCAATGCTATATGGCGACTCTATTTTTGAAACAATATTTGCGTCTGGTTCTAATATTCATTTTTTTAGCAACCATATAGAAAGATTAATTGAAGGAATGAATACCTTAGAGTATAAAATACCTGAGAAACTTGAAATATATCCTAATAAATTTTTAAAAGAAATAAAAAGACTTCTTATTAAAAACAAACTTTTTGCTGGTGCTAAAATTCGTATAACATTTTTTAGAGAGCAAGGAGGATTATATACTCCTGAGAACAATAATGTTAATTATATTATTACTGCCGAAAAAACAAAAAATTCAAAATATGAGTTAAATGAAAAAGGCTTTACAATTGGAGTTTTTGATAAAATAGAGAAACCTATAAATATTTTTTCAAAATATAAAACAGCAAATAATCTTATATATATTTTAGCAGGTAAATTCTCTAAAGAAAACAATTTTGACGAGTGCTTAATTCTAAATACCGATAAAAGAATAGCAGAAACAGTATCCTCAAATTTTTTTTATAAAAAAAATAATAAAATTTATACTCCTGCACTTAGCGAAGGTTGTATATCTGGTGTTTTAAGAAAAAACGTCATCAAACAAGCCAAATTGGCAGGATTTAAGGTTATTGAAACTAGAATTGAAATTACAGATTTGTTAAATGCTGACGAAGTCTTTTTAACTAATTCTATTACTGGCGTAAGATGGGTTTTAGCTTTTGAAAATAAAAGATATTATAATAACTTTTCAAAAAGAATAATAGACGAATTAAATAAAAAGCTGTACTAATTTTATCTTAGTTAAAATCTGGGTTTTCAGGAAAATTAGTCCAAGCTCTATAACTTTCCCCTAGTTTAGAAACCATTTTTCTCCAAATTTTTATTGTATAATCCATAACATTTTCAGAAGAAATATCACTTATCAACCAAGAATCCTCCTTTATTTCAGTATCTAATTGGTTTTCTTCCCATCCTGAATAACCTACAAAAAAACGAATTTGACTAGTTTTAACTTCACCTTGATCAATCAACTTTTTCAGTATCTTATAATCGCCTCCCCAATATAAATTATTCTTTATTTTTATGCTATTAGGTAATTTATCTCCCAAAGTATGAACATAATAGATATTATCGCGATTTACAGGACCTCCTAAAAATACAGGAGCATTAAAATCACCAAATTCAGTAGAAATTTCTGGCAACATTTTTTTCACAGGCTTATTTAGTACAAAACCCACCGAGCTTTCTCTGTTGTATTCTGTTAATAACACAACTGATCTTGAAAAGAACGAATCATCAGCAAAAGGAGCAGAAATTAAAACTCTACCCTGTTTTGGTTTTATATCGTTATATTTAATTTTAAATAAATCCATTTCCGACTTCATATTGCCATTTTTTAAAGTATAATGTACATTACTACAATAAAGATACCATTTTTTTGAAATAAAAACCATTGCAATAGAAATATTTTATAAATTTGTAGCTTAAAATATTAAGATATGCAAAAAAGAATAAGTTTTCTAATAATTATGTTATTTATAATAACAATTATTTTTTCCTCATGCGGACGAAAATACAAATACATATATCAAAAAAAATTCAATACAGACACAACATATATTTACACAAATAATTTTGAGAAGTTTGTTCTAAAAACAAATGACATTCTTCATATTAATGTTGTTACTACAAATGTAGAATTATCGAAACAATTTAAACTTGAAAAAAGTGAAAGTTCTTTAAATAATAATAGTAATGGCAATAATTTTTATTTAACAGGCTATAATATCGATGAGAATGGGGATATTGATATGCCTATTGTTGGTAAAATTAATATTGGTGGCAAAACATTTTCAGAAGCAAAAATCATAATTAGAAATAAAATAAACTTACTAATATCTGATGCAATTGTTAATGTAAAACTTGTAAGCTTTAGAATAACAATTTTAGGTGAAGTAAATACTCCTGGACCTATTCGCATTTACCAAGAAAGAGTGCATGTACTAGAAGCAATTGCCCGTTGTGGTGGTGCTTCAAACTATGGCGATTTAAGGAAAATACGAATTGTAAGAGAAACAAAAACTGGTCATAAAATATATAGTCTAAACCTTACTAAGCCAGAACTCCTAAACGAAGATAAATTTTATTTACACCCTAACGATATATTAATTATTGACCCTGTTCCTACAAAAACATTACAGCTAAATATAAAAGACTACATGTATTTTATTTCAGCTTTTTCAACAAGTTTATCAACAATATTTCTAATATTACAATTAAAATCTAACTAAAAACATAAATGGATAACGACAGCTTAGATTCTTTATACGAAAATAATCAACAAGGAATAAATATAAAAGCATACTTACTTAAAGGCTTAACTTACTGGTATTTATTTGTAATATTTATACCTGCATCATATATTGTAGCACATTTTTTAAACAAATATGCAATTCCAACTTATGGACTACACGCAACTGTAATGGTTAAAGAAGAAAGTAAAGAAGAAGACATTGCAGGTGGACTACAATTATTTAGAGGAAGAGAAAATCTTCAAACTCAAGAAGGAATCCTCCTTTCATATTCATTAAGCCTTAAAGCTGTAAATGAACTTGATTTTGGTGTTTCATATTTTAAAGACGAAAGATTTAGAAGCAATTTTGAAATTTATAAGAATACTCCTTTTATTGTAAATTTTGATAGCACGTACACACAACACAACAATATAGCTGTTTACATAATACCAAAATCTAAAACAAATTATAAATTAATAATTGAAGATTTTGAAGTTGAAAAAGAACTAAAATTCGGACAACAATTTACTCAAAATAACTTCAGTTTCAATATTACACTAAAAGAGCCTAACAAAACCGACAGTAAAGTATTCAAATCAAAATATTTTTTTATAAAAAACGACCCTAGAAATGTTATTAATGGTTATTTAAGTAGGCTTGATGTCGAAGTTAGCCCTGAAAGAAGTTCAATATTATGGCTTTGGCTAATTGGAACAGTTCCTCAAAAAGATGCCGACTACCTAAACAAACTTGTTGAAGTATATATACGACAAGGACTTGAAGCAAAAAACGCAAAAGCAAATAGTATTATAGAATTTATTGACGAGCAACTAGAAGATGTTTCAGACTCTCTTAATTTGTCTGAAAGTAATATGCAAATTTTCAAACAGCAAACTAAAACAATGAATATTAGCGAAGAAGGTTCTCTATTATTAAATAACCTTAACACATCAAATAACCTTCTTAAAACACAAAAAAACAAGCTCAATTATTACCAATATCTTAAAAAAGAAATTGAAAGAACAGATAGCTCAACAATGCTTGCAGCACCAACAGTTGTTGATATTAATGACCCTGTCCTATTAAATTATCTCGAAAAATATACAGATGCAGTTACAGATCAAGAAATTTTAAGTGTAAATATTATTAATGAAAATGGGATTCCTATTTCAAGAGCTGCAAATATTAAAATATCTAAAATTAGGAAAAGAATTTATGCACATTCTATTAA
The DNA here is from genome assembly GCA_029934705.1 of Bacteroidales bacterium. Classification (GTDB taxonomy): domain Bacteria; phylum Bacteroidota; class Bacteroidia; order Bacteroidales; family JAADGE01; genus DZBS01. Next base: position 5,862 of record JAOZLS010000207.1, read on the forward strand.
AAATATAGAGGTTGCTGAAAGACAAATATCTGCTACAACAAAAGAAGTTTCTAAAATAAATCGAAAAATAGATAGACTTCCTGTTAACGAAAGAAGAATTATAAACATTCAACGAAAATTTACAATTAACGATGATATATACACTATCCTTTTAAAAAGAAGAATGGAGGCTGCAATAACACAAGCCTCAAACAAAGCAGATAAAATAGCATTGGACGTTGCTCGTGCAGAAGACGCAAATCGCAAAAGCCCCGACACTGGTGGCAACCAGCGAAAAGCTTTAATGCTAGGTTTTATTTTACCTGTTCTTATTATTGTTGCACTCGAATTCTTAAATAATAAAATCCAAGATAAAAGTGAAATAGAAAACGGAACAAAAATTCCTATAATTGGAACAATTGGACATAATGATAAAGATACAGGTCTTCCTATTTTTGAGCATAGAAAATCACCAATTGCAGAATCATTCAGGTCATTAAGAACAAATCTTCAATACTTATTAAAAGACCCTTCGCAAAAAATAATTACTGTAACGTCATCAATAAGTGGTGAAGGAAAGTCTTTTGTTTCATCAAATTTAGCAGGTGTTTTAGCAATATCTCAAAAAAAGACACTACTTTTAGGACTTGATTTAAGAAAACCAAAATTACAAGAAGACTTTAACTATTATACTGAAAAAGGTTTAAGCACTTATTTAATAGGACAAAACACCTTTGATGAAGTAGTAAAAGATACTGGACTCGAGAATATGTATATAGCACTTTCGGGACCAGTTCCTCCAAATCCTGCCGAACTTATTGAATCGCCAAAAATGATTGAATTTTTAGAACATGCAAAAAAAGAATTTGATTATATAGTTATTGATACACCTCCTGTTGCAATTGTTACAGATGCTCTACTTCTTACAAAAATATCGGACACTTATGTTTATGTAATGAGACAAAACTATACTCGCAAAAATGTACTAAAACTAATAAACGACTTAAAAAAAGCATCCAATTTAGAAAGCCTTTCAATTGTATTAAACGACATCAGCTTCAAAAAAGGACTTGGATATAGCTACGGATATGGTTATGGATACGGATATGGCTACGGACAAGGTTATTACGACGATGACATTGAGACAAAGAAAACGTTAAAACACAAAATAAAAAATATACTTAAAATAAAATAAGTTTTATCATTGTATTAAAGAATATGATTTAATAAATTCACCGAAAATTTTACACTAATAAAAAAAAGCATGAAAAAATTTGATCCAGCATCAGCAATAAGTTCATTAGAACAATTTGGAGAATTCGGAGGAGTAAATCCATCTGTTACAGACTCATCAACATTTACATTTTTAGGAACTGATACAATGGAAGGTACTTTCAGTGGTGAAACAGAAGGTTGCTTCTTG
>JAOZLS010000208.1 GCA_029934705.1 Bacteroidales bacterium
AAGACAGTGAGCTGATACATAGAACGACTCAGGCACAGCCTGAGCCGAACGGGGGCTAATCGTAATGTCTGAATAAATTGTATTTTAAATTTTTAGAAACTAAATATTATTATTATCTCGTAAACATCAACAAACCAACGCGTTAAAACCATGAGTAATACAACGCCAAGATTCAACAAATATCCTTAAACGCTACAAAACAGCCCTTAAATACGATTTCTTTAAATTTTCATGCTATTACTCAATAAATAATCAGCTTTTTGTATTGTTTTTCAATAAAACAGAGCTTTTTAGAGCCTATATCAACACTTATCCAACATCTATCCGACCGCTCTAAGCGGTCAGACGGGTAATCTGCATTGATACATATTGCTTTATAATTACTATATAACATCGTGGCAGGTTGTAACGTGCCACGATAATGCAATAACTTTCATTGCTTAGTATAAATGGCTAAAAACAATGAACAACCTAAGATTTCGGCAAGAAATATATAATCTTCAATAAATGCTTTTTTTTGAAAGAGAGAAAACAGCTTAGTTGCAAGGCACTTTCAAAGTGCCATGCAACTAGCTAATATAATAATTTAGAAAGTATAACTCTTCGATTAAAATTTTAACTTTAGTATAAATTTCTACAAAAAAAACTATGAACAACAGAAGGCTTCTGTAATAAATAGAAAACATTTAAGAATGATAAATTAAATTGAAACTTCGTAAAAGTAATTGAAATAGTTATATTTGAAAAATATTTGGACAGAATTAATATAAAATACTAAACAACACTAGATGTATTACAAAAATAAAGTTGTATGGATTACTGGTTCTTCGTCGGGAACAGGAGAAGCAATTGCTTACGAGTTAAATAAACAAGGAGCTAAATTAATTATTTCGGCAAGGCGAGAAGCCGAGCTTGAAAGAGTAAAGAACAACTGCGAAAATAAAGAAAATCCTGTTTACATTTTACCACTAGACTTAGAAAAACACGATGAATTAACTCAAAAATCAATTGAGGCGTGGAATATTTACGGAAAAATTGATATTGTATTTCATAATGGAGGAATAAGCCAACGCTCGCCAGTTATTGATACAATTTTTGATGTTGACAAACGAATAATGAACATTAATTATTTTGGTTCTGTAATAATTACCAAAGCATTGTTGCCCAAAATGATAAAAGAAAAAAAAGGCCATTTTGTTGTTATGAGTAGCCTGTCGGGTCTCTTTGGAATCCCTTTGCGTAGTGCTTATGCAGCATCAAAGCATGCTTTACACGGATTTTACGATTCACTAAGAGCTGAGCTTCATTCCGAAGGTATAAAAGTAACCCTTATATGCTCTGGCTACATAAAAACCAACATTGCAAATAATGCTTTAACAGATAAAGGTGAAAAGTTTGCAACTACCGACCCAGAAATAGAAAATGGGATGAGTACTGAATATTTTGTAAAAAAAGCTTTAAAAGCTGTGAAAAACGGAAAAAAATCGTTACTTTTAGGTGGAAAAGAAAAAATAGGTGCATACTTAAAACGTTTTGCACCGGAATTATTAGCAAAAATATTAAGGAATAGATAAAACATTAGTATTTGACAGAAGATTAAAAATACATTTGAGCAAAATCTTATAATATTTTGCTAATAGTAAGATTTTAAATCCTTTAGGGGTTTGGAAAATTGTTTAGCTTAGTGGCTAATCTCTTGCAGGTTAGACCTCTAAATCCCCTAAAGGGGACTTTAACATATATGACTAACATGTTAGTTGTGAGACTTTAAACCCCTTTAGGGGTTTGGGGTAATTATTTAAAGTTATTTAGGTTCAATCACTATCTAGCACACAAACAGACAATAATAACAATTGAATATAGACACTAAAAGCACATGAGATTAAATATTAGTATATTATTATTTATAATTTTGCTTAATTTCAATTACACTACAGCTCAAGAAACAACAGAGTTAGATAGTCTTGAAAAAATATTATTAGAAAGCAATCACGACACAGTAAAGGTTAATACTTTAATTGAACTAACAGAATTAACCATGTCTGAACCAGCAAAAAGTGTAGCATATTCCGAAGAAGCCCTTCAACTTGCTAAAAATATCGATTTTAAAAATGGTAAAACAAGAGCATACATACAAATTGGCTTGTATTATACTGGTCAGTCAGAATTTGATGTATCAATTTCATATTTTGATTCGGCAATTGTAATTGCAAAAACCATAAAAGACCTAAGGTTAGAAATAGCCGCACTTGGCAATGCAGGAAACTCGTTTTGCTATAAAAGCAACTATAATAAAGGTCTTGAATATTACCTTTCGGCATTAGCAGTAATGAAAGAACTAAAAGATACAGTTTGGATTGCAACAGCTAATAATAATATTGGTAATATTTATTCATATTTAGAAGACGAAAAACTAGCTTTAGATTATTATCTTGAAGCCCTAAAACTTTACGAAAGAATTAAATTTTCGCCAGGAATAGCTTTAGCAACAGGAAATATTGGAAACATATACAATGCTATTGGAGAACACAAAAAAGCCTTAAAATATTTTTTAAGTTCACTTGAATTAAATATAAAATTAAAAGATAAATTTAAAATAGCAGAATCATATTCAAATATTGCTACTGCATATACAGGACTAAAAAACAACAAAAAAGCAATAGAATTCTACTTAAAAGCACGAAAATTATTTAAAGAATTAGGCGACAAAAACAGTTTTTCAATTGTTGGAACTGCAATAGCAACACACTACATAAATAACAAACAATATAGCAAAGCCCAAAAATATGTGATAGAAACAATTGAAATAAGTAAAAAAATTGATGCAAAATATACCTTAATGAGCTGTTACAGATTACAATCAAGAATTGACTCGTCAAAAGGGAATTTTGTTATGGCATTTAAAAATTATAAAGATTTTTCAGATTTAAAAGACTCAATATTTCAAGAATCAAAATCGGAGCAAATAGCCGAAATGCAAACAAAATTTAACACAGATGCCAAAGAAAAAGAAAATGAATTACTAAAATCTAAAGAAATTCAGAGTAATGCACTACTTCGAGAAAAAGAAGCTAAAAACAAAGTTCTAAATACACTAATTTATGCAGCACTAGCAGCATTTATATTTGTATTAGCAATTGCGTTTTTATTACTACGCATAAGTAAACAACGAAAACTAGCAAATCGACAATTAGAGTTCAAAAACGCCGAAATTTTTCAGCAAAAAGAAGAAATATTAGTACAAACAGAGTTTCTAGAAAAAGCAAATCTTGACATTTCCATAAAAAACATGGATTTAGAAAAATTTAATACCGAAATAAAAGCCAGTATCAACTATGCAAGTAGAATACAAAATGCAATGTTGCCTAATAAAAGTTTTATTGCTGATATATTTCCTGAACACTTTATTTTTTATAGACCTAGAGATATTGTAAGTGGAGATTTTTACTGGATTAAAAAAATTGATAACATTGTTTTATGTGCTGTTGCCGATTGCACAGGGCATGGTGTTCCTGGAGCTTTTTTAAGCATGCTTGGTACAGCTATAATGAATGAAATTGCGACAAAAAAGGAAATTGTTACAACTAGTGAAATGTTAGAAGAAATGAGACACAAGATTGAAACATCTTTAAACCATAATAGGGATTCACACGAAACTAAAGATGGAATGGACTTAGCCCTTTTTGCATTAAACACTGAAAATATGACAATGCAATTTTCAGGAGCAAACAGCTCATTATATGTTGCACATAATGACGAACTTATTCAATACAAAGGAGTTTTAAGCCCAATAGGATTAAGTGTAAAACCAAAAAAGTTTGAAAACCTAGAAGTTGATATTCAAAAAGGAGATATGGTTTATATGTTTAGCGATGGCTACCCAGATCAATTTCACCATAAAACAGAAAGAAAACTAAAAATAGGGCGATTTAGAGAAATACTTAAAAAAATAGCTCCCGAGCCTATAAATGAACAACACAATATTCTTTCAAAAACCTTTGATAATTGGAAAGGTGATATGAGACAAATTGACGACGTACTTGTTATGGGAATAAAGATTTAGAGTTTTTTTTGAACCTGTTGATAATTAGTACCTGTCTATAATATAGCATTAAACCCTCAGGGTTTTAATGTTTACAAAAATTTATAATCATAATTGTTTTGCGTATCAATTAATTAACACAAACCCTGAGGGTTTATTTTTACAAGTTTTAATATTATAGACAGAGTTTAATTATACTAATAGTTCCCTATAATAATAGTTCGGTATATTTTGCTGAATGTCTGAAAATAAGAACTTTGGCAAAGTTAGATTTAATTAATTACACTGTTGATTATTAGATGTATAACAATCTGTAAACTACAACTTTGCCAAAGTTTAACGAACCATTACTATAACTAAAAACATTGTTATGAGAACTAAAACGTTTAATGAAATATATAACAGGAACTTTGGGCTAATTTACAATATAGCAGCAGGTGTTTTTTCATGGATTTTTTATTTCTTTTTGCAAGACCAACTTGTATCGTCGGCAAAAGTTGTAATATTTTTTCCCGACGAAACAAAAGCAGATTTACTAACTGCTGCCTTTATTATTCTTGCCATTATTTTTGAAATGATGGGTATATCATTAAAAGCTGGAAGAATAAGACATATACTCACAAGTCCCGAAGAATATAGTGAGTTTTACAATAAATCAGAAAAAACTTATACATCAGATTTAATTTTTTTACATTTTCTTACAATTTTTGCAACAAGAATTATGCTTAGTGCATTAATTGGCTATATATTATTTGCATTGCTCGGATATATGAACTTGGCAGTATTTGGCTCGTTATTATTTATAGCCAAAGATATTATTTTTTTAAAAGTTGTAACCACAGACATTGGTAAACCTAAAAAACAAGAATCAGCAAAAGGATTCAACTTAGTCTCAAATATTTTATTAATGTTTTCTGGTTTTGTGTTTTTAAGTATAGTTTGGGATGCCTTTGGTCAAAGATTTAACGAAACACTTTGTACATTAACCAACTGGCAAGGTTTTGGCGATTTTACTTTAGGAATTATATTACTAACTTTCTTTTATTTTTTATTTTTTCATCCAACAAGAATAGCTTTTATTTTTGAAGAAATTGAATTTGTTAACTCTAAAAAAGAAGAGAGAAGAATGATGTTTAATTATTTTCTATCAATATTATTTGCAATTGCTCCTTGGCTAATTTAGTTATTGCCTTTTGGCTATTTTCTTTATTATCTTTTTTGCATTTCTAAAGTGCATGTCATAAATAGGGTCGTAATTTGGATCATTATTACTAATTATTTTCTTATAAATTACTTCTGATATCTCCATCATTGCCTCAAAGCTATGCCTAACAAATTCCTTTACGACATAATCCAATTGCATTTATATTTTTAGTTTTGCCTTTTTGATAATATAATTTCAAAACCAAATTTGTTCTAATTGTCTTGGATTTGATTCTTTTTGATTTTTTTGCTGTATATTTGAAATTATCACTGTTGAAGGCATTCTTCCACTCTTTTGTATATTTATAACTATTATTTAATTTTGATAATTTTGTAAATAATTTTGAATATTCGTTATACATTACAATATCCCTTGTAACTGAAATACTATCAAACCCAAGAATTATTAATGCACGAACATTTGCTATTCTTATAGCATCTGCCTCATCCCAATAATTTCTATTTCCTGTTACTCTAATCCACTTTATTCCATTACTATCAATAAACTCTGGTTCACTTATGTTCTCAAACCATTGATAACCTCCATTTGAGTCGGTGTAACCATCTAATATTTTGCCTTTTTCAATATTTGCCATAGAAAAAACTGAAATATTAAATAATATTATAGATATCAGAATTAATAAAATTGGTTTCATTTATAAAATATTAAGCATATTTAATTTATATTATTTCAGCTTCTTTTAAATTTGAAACTTGTGTCTTTAATCCTTTTATTGTTTCAATATAACGTTTCATTCTAAATTTTGTTAAGTCGTTTAAAATCCACGCATTTATTAAATCTATTACCATTAGCATTGCGTTATAAATCGAACAATATCAGTTGGTTATGATTTAAGTTCTTCTTTTCTTGCATTGGACTATCTGTAAACAACTCATTAATAGGTGTTTTGTCAAATGCAGAAACGCTTAAAATTTGTAATATTTCGTAAATAGTTTTCTCCAAATGTAATATTTTCTTTGCATAAGCAACAAGTAAATAAGTTGAAACTGCAATCCAAATTTGTGTTTTAACAGCATTCTCAGAGTGTCCCCAAAATGATTTGATTTTCAGATGTTGTTTAACCCATTTGAAAAAAAGTTCAATTTGCCATCTTTGTTTATACAAATTTGCAATTAGCAAAGCATCTAATGTAAAATTATTGGTTATGAATTCATAAATTTTATTTTTTTCTTTATCGTAAAATTTTATTTTTCGTAATTTCTCTGGATATTGTTTTTTTGATTTATAGCTTGTTAATTTAATAATTTGATCATATTTAATGTCTTTGGTTTTGTCTTTTTTATTAGAATATAATCGTTTATATGCTAAATTGCTTTTAGCTCTAACTACAAAAAATGCAAGAGCTTCTTTAATCTCAAATAATCTTTCAAAGTCAATATAAGCTTTGTCCATTATGTAAAAAGCTCCTGCTTCATAAGTGATTTGATCTAAAATATTAATATCATGAACTTTACCATCAGTAATCTCAATAAATACAGGAATGTTTCCCCGTAAATCTAACAATGTGTGCATTTTAACTGCACCTTTATTTTTCCTAAATTTCGCCCAATTAAAAGTTGTTAAACATAAATCTATTGTTGATGAATCTAAAGCATAAACAGTGTTATCCAGTTCAAGTGTAAAGTCGCTGTCATCAATATACAGAGGTCTGACTTGTTGAATTAAGTAATGAGCAAAATCTTGATATATTTTCCAATTCCGATTTTCATTTGCTCTTGTTAAGCTAGAAACTGCAACAAGGTTTTTAATACCAAGATGATAGACTTTGTTCTTATGTGCATTTAAACAATTTATAATATCGCTGATACTTTCTCTGTATGTGAGCTGTCCAAATAACATACAAAGAAATTGGGACCAGCATTTAAAATCTTTTGTTCGATAATTTCCATTATATTTATCAACACACTTATCAAATTCATATTTTGGAACAAGTGATATTAACTGAGAAAAAACAAATTGACCTTGATACATTAT
>JAOZLS010000209.1 GCA_029934705.1 Bacteroidales bacterium
TTTTTTAAATAAAATTTAGAAGAAATGATGAAATTATAAGCATATTTTGAATAAAGTAATAATTTATGTTATTTATTATTTTTGGATAATTCTATTTTTACCTAAAGAAAAAATTGTCTCAAATATTGTTTACAAATATTTCTATAATTATATTAACTTTGCTAACAGCTAATAGATTTGAATACAATAAAAATAAGTTTACATGGGAAACGATAAAGAAATACGTTGGAAGCAACGTTTTCAAAACTTTGAAAAAGCATTTTTGCAATTAGAAAAAGGTGTAAACTTGTTCGCAAAATTAGATGATATTGGCAAAGAGGGTTTAATTCAACGATTTGAATACACTCTTGAACTTGCATGGAAAACTATGAAAGATTATTTAGAATATAACGAAATAATAGCAAAATTTCCAAGAGATGTTATAAAACACGCCTTTCAAGCAGATTTAATTGAAAACGGAGAATCTTGGATGAATATGTTAAAAGAGCGTAATCTTATGGCACATACCTACGATGAAGACAATTTTAAAACAGCACTCAGTAATATAATAGATTTATATTTTGCTGAAATACAAAAGCTTTACAAATATTTGAAAAATGAACAATAATTTCGGGATATATAATAATAGTTTTTCTTTAATAATTGCCGAAATAAAAGAAATTGAAGAAATAGAAAAAGCAGTTATTTTCGGCTCGCGTGCTATGGGTAATTATAAAAAAGGTTCTGATATAGATATTGCTATTTTTGGTAATAAAATTACTTTTAGAATTTTATCGAGTTTACATTACCAATTAAATGAAGAAATTGCTACACCCTATTTTATTGATGTTGTCCATTTTGAAAAAATTAAAAACGATGAATTAAAAAGGCATATATTAGAAGAAGGTAAGATTATTTATGAACAGTAGTAAAAGCAACAATAATATTAATCTTACTAATAGATAATATTTTAAAGAACACAAATTATATCAACTAAAACCTAATAATGGATAGTACAGAATTAAATAAATTAAAAAGTTTTTTTTCAACCAAAGTCAAATTTGCATTTGTATTTGGCTCTGCAAACTCACGTTATTTTAATAAAAATAGTGATATTGACATTGCTATTTGGCTTAATAATCACCCTCAAAGCATCGAGGATATATATATTATAAAAAACGATGCAGAAAAATGCATTGATTTTAAACATGATATAGATATCATAATATTAAATAATGCCGATACTATTATAACAAATCAGATTATTACTAAAGGGAAATTAATTATAAATAATGACCCTGATTTTACGGACAAGTTTATTATAACAAGCCAAAGTAAGTACTCCGATTTTAAATATTGGAGATTTAATTTAGAAAATGAATTGAAAAACAAAATAATATGAACGACATACTTACAGCTAAAATATCAACAATTAAAAATTGTTTAACCAGAATAAAAGAAAAGACAAATCTTAATCCAGAATCTATTGAAAATGATTTCGACATACAAGATATTTTTGTTTTAAATTTACAAAGAGCCATTCAGGCAACTATTGATATTTCAAATTATATAATAAAAGAGAACAATCTTGATTTACCAAAAAGTTATAAAAATGCTTTTGAAATATTATATAAACATAGTTTTATAGATAAATCTATTAAAGATAAAATGATAAAAATGGCTGGTTTTAGGAATATTGCAATTCATGACTATCAAACAATTAATATAGAAATATTAAAATCAATATTATCAAATAATTTAGAAGATTTGCAAGATTTTTATATTCAAATAATAGAAAAACAAGACTAAATTGAACAATAAGAAAAAAATATTATTTTTATATACCGAAATTGCCGAATACTTTTTGGCAGGTATTGAAGCACTAGTACCACTTACAGAGGAAATTCATATTGTTAAGTGGCCAGTAAACAACGAAGCTCCTTTTTCTTTTAGAGAGCTTGGAAGTGTTAAATTTTACGATAGAGAAAAATACTCTGATGCTGAATTATTGAAACTTTCAATAGAAATAAATCCCGATATAATAATCTCAAGCGGATGGATAGATAAGGCTTACCTCAAAATATGTAAAACTTTTTATGGGAAAATACCTACCGTTTTGAGTTTAGATAATCATTGGCAAGGCTCAATTAAACAAATTATAGCTAAGATAATTAGCCCATTTTATATACAAACTAGGTTTTCGCATGCTTGGGTTCCTGGTGAACCTCAAAAACAATATGCTAAAAAACTAGGCTTTAATAATAAAAACATTTTTAAGGGCTTTTACTCTGCTGACACAAAATTATTTTCAAGTTTATATGAAAAATATATTAAATCTAAAAACAAAAAATTCCCTAAAAAAATATTATATGTAGGAAGATATATTCATCAAAAAGGATTAAATAATTTGTGGGAATCTTTTATTGAATTACAAGAAGAAAACCCCAATGAATGGGAACTTATTTGTGTTGGTACAGGTGAATTATTTGAACAACGAATAAAACATGATAAAATAAAGCATTTAGGATTTAAACAACCTTCGGAAATGTCAGAAATAATTAAAGAAACTGGAGTTTTTATTTTACCTAGTAATTTTGAGCCTTGGGGAGTTGTTGTTCACGAATATGCAGCAGCAGGTTACCCTCTCCTACTTTCGGACAAAGTTGGTGCTGGAACTGAATTTTTAGAGAACAATAAAAATGGCTTTTTATTTGAAGCAGAGAATAAAAAATCTCTAAAAACTGCTTTACAAAAAACTTTTTCTTTAAATGGAGATGAACTTATAAATATGTCAAAAGAAAGTGTAAAACAGGCAACAAAAATATCTTCAAATACTTGGGCAAATACAGTAGTCGAAATTTTAAAATCGAAAAATTAGTATGTGCGGAATAAATGGAATTATAGATTTTAAAAGAAAATCAGATTTATCAAAATCGATAAAATTGATGAATTCAGTAATGGCTCATAGAGGTCCTGATAGCGAAGGAGAATTTATTTATGAAAATATTGCTCTAGGTCACAGACGTTTATCAATTATTGATTTGAGTGTAGGTGCAAACCAACCATTTTTTGATAATTCTGGCAGATATGCTCTAATTTATAATGGCGAAATTTACAATTTCAAAAAAATCAAACAAAAACTACAAGAATTTGATTTTAAGACAGATACAGACAGCGAAGTCTTATTGGCTGCATACACAGAGTGGGGCATCGCATCCTTAAGCATGTTTGAAGGAATGTTTGCCTTTGCAATTTACGATAAGGTGAAGGATGAAACATTTATTGCTAGAGATAGGATGGGAATCAAGCCATTATATTACTTTAAGAGTGATGATTTCTTTGTTTTTTCATCAGAAATTAAACCCTTATTAGCATCAGAAATTGTTCCTCGAAAAATAAATAAAAACTCTATTTACGATTATATTCGTTATCAAACTGTTCATGCTCCGCAAACAATTATTAAAAATGTAAAGATGCTTGAAGCAGGTTCTTACATGATAATATCTAATTCAAAAATTGAGAATAAAAAATACTGGAAACTTGAACATAATAAAGAAACAAACAACAAATCATACAGTAAAATAAAAACTGACATTAGCGACTTGTTATATTCATCTGTAGAAAAAAGGATGATGTCTGACGTACCTCTTGGAGCATTTCTTTCAGGAGGAATCGACTCTAGCATAATTACAGGAATAATGTCTAAACTAAGTACACAAAAAGTTAATACATTTTCGGTTAATTTTGATGAAGCAGAATTTTCGGAGGGGAAATATGCACAACAAGTTGCTAAGTTGTTCAATACAAATCACACCGAAATTCTTTTAAAGCCTAAAGATTTTTTAGAGAACCTACCAGATGCACTAAAATTTATGGATCATCCTAGTGGCGATGGACCAAACAGTTACATAGTTTCAAAAGTTACAAAAGAAGCAGGCATTACCGTTGCCTTGTCAGGTTTAGGTGGCGACGAACTATTCGCAGGTTACAATGTTTTTAAACAAGTTCCTCAGGCTTATAATCATAAAATACTATCAAAAGTTCCGCAATTTGTAAGAAAATTTGGAGCCGCTTCATTATTAGCTTTAAAAAAAGATATTCGCTCAAAAAAATTGGCTGAATTACTTAAAATACAAAATTTCAACTTCGAAAACATTTATTCTTTATCTCGTTTACTATATACCGAAAAAGAATTTCGATCATTTTTTTCTTCAAAAGAAATTATTCCAAATAGAGTTACAGAAATCACATCAAATATTGATATTAAAGCAAGCCATTTATTAAGTGCTGTTTCGTCGGCTGAAATTCAGACATATATGCAAAACACTTTACTTCGTGATACTGACCAAATGAGTATGGCTAGTAGTTTAGAAGTTCGTGTTCCGTTTTTAGACCACAAACTCGTTGAGTATGTTTATAATGTTTCTGACAAATTCAAATACCCACATACTCAAAAGAAGTTACTTATTGATTCGCTAAATATTTTACCAGATGAAGTTGTAAATCGTCCTAAAATGGGATTTTTATTACCTTGGGATGTTTGGTTGAAAAATGAATTATTTGATTTTGCCGATAGCCGAATAAGAAGTCTTGCTGCACGCCCATTCTTCAATGAAAAAGCAATACTTAAGGGTTGGCAAGCCTTTCAGAATGGCAACAAATCAGTTTCTTGGGCAAGACTTTGGATTTTTATTGTGCTTGAAGACTATATTCAAAAGTTGAATTTAGAATTTTAAGAATTAACTAAATATTCCTATTTAGAGTCCATCCATAAAGTGAAAATTCATGAAAAGAAGCCCTCAGGGCTTGTGTTAATTAATTGAAACACAGCTAATTATTATTTTTTTTAGCTTTAACTTAGAATAGCTGTGCTGTTTTTAATAATCTAGTTATCAGCTTTATGTAAGCAAATCCCCCTAACCTCATAGCCGTCAAGCTAAGAGTATAGCACCAACGGTGCGGAAATCATTAGCCTAGCCAGAATGGCTAGGATTTAGGGTGTTTTGTTATATTTTTAAGCACCAAAGGTGTGTAATCTAGATGATTATACATATTCCGAATTTTATTCCGCACCGTTGGTGCTTAAAACAAAAACTAATTATTTTTACCCAGCCCTTGCAGGCTGGGCTGATGATTTTCGCACCGTTGGTGCTTAGATTGACGGCTATGCACCTAACGCCCTTTAAAAGGGGGTTGGGGGAATTTTTAACTATTTATATATTAATTCTATATAATATCGTCGCTATTATAAACTAGAACCTTGTGCTTTTTTACAAATATTAAAACCCTGAGAGTTTTATACCAAATTAACATCAAGATTAAGTTTAATCTACTTTATGGTCTCTCCCAAATTAATTAAGTTTATACCTTAGAGATATACTCAAATTATTATTATACCAAAAATCATCCTGTCTAATTGAAAAAACAGAATATGAGAATTTTATATTTGTCGATAAATTATCTGTTAAATAGAAATCAACTTGTCCCATAGGTGCGAAATCAAAATTTGACATTAAATATGAGTCTTTATCGACTTCATAGCCATTAAGAATAATTTTATCAGCAAATAAGTAAGCAGAAGCAACACCTACCGATAAATTAAATTTATCAGTCAATTTATAATCAAAAAGAAAAGGCATTTCGATATAATGTAGGCTTGTCTTAAAAATTTGGTAAACGGTTCCATCCGCATAGCTCTCATTAAAAACTGCACCTTTCCCCACATAATAAAATTCGATAAGTAGCGAAGCTCTTTCATTAAAAGGCGATTTAACAAAACCACCAACTAATAATCCAGGCTTTTTATAACCGCTTTGTTCATCTCCGTCAATTTGACTACCAGCTACTCCAAACAACACTCCCCCATTGAATATTTGAGCAGATAAAAAAATAGGTAATAACAAAACACTTAAAAATAATATACTTTTTTTCATAAATATGCATTAATATAATTATTTTGAATACACAAAAATATTGAATTTTACTCTGATAAACAAACTTCAAGATATCCAACTTTAATCTATACCAGTAATGTCCCTAATTACTACAGAAGCACACATCAATCCAAATATAGCAGGCATATATGAAATTGTTCCAACTTGTGAAATTTTATTTAAAGAAACCTCAAGCACTACTGCAGATTTTGGTGTTTTCTCGTTGGAAAAAACAGCTTTTATACCAGTCTTAATCCCTACTCTTCCAAGTTTTTTTCTTAACCGCCTAGCTAAATAACAATTATATGTTTTGGAAATATCCGAAACAGTTACAGCAGAAGGCGTAATTTTTCCACCAGCCCCCATTGAACTAACTACCCTATGATTATTCTCACTACAAATTTTTAAAAAAGAAACCTTTGGTTTTATGGTATCAATAGCATCAACAATATAGTCATATTTGTTATTTCCAAGAAGGTCAACCATCTCTGGCTCAGTAAAAAACTCTTCAATTGTATTAAGTTTAATATCCGGATTTATATCTTTTATCCTTTTTGAAAAAGCATTAACCTTTGATTCGCCAATATTGCTATGCGTGGCAATAATTTGCCGATTTATATTTGTTTCCGAAATAGTATCGGAATCAATAATTGTAAGTTCTCCTATTCCAGCTCTACACAATTGCTCAACGGCATAACCACCAACTCCGCCAAGACCAACAACTAAAACATGAGAATCTTGTAAAAGTTTAAACTTCTCCTCTCCTATTAATAAAACAGTTCTTAAGTTTTGATCTTTCACTACATGTACATTTTCTTTGTTCATTCTAATTATTTATATCAAATAAATACATTCCTAGATATTTTGGAAATCAGTGAAAATAAAGACATTTCAATAAGGAAATCCCCCTAAGCCCATAGCCGCCAAGCTAAGATGTTAATAGTTTGTTTTTCAATAAGGTTATATTATATCAAATATTGAAATAAAATTATTATAAATGACCTTTTTTAATTCAGTAACACTCGTTCCTCTTAATGAAGCTGCTCTTTTATAAACTTCTATTATAGAAATATTAGCATCATCGGTCTCAAGAAAAATTCTATTATTGGCTAATCTTTTAAAAATCCTATTTGTTTTAGGATTTTCGTTAAATAACGACTGCCCAAAAGAAAAATAATTATTTCCTTGCAATAATTGTTCTGTTAACTGTGCATTTCCGCCATAACGATGAAAAATTAAAGGAGTTTCTATTTTAGACTTCTCTAAAACAAGTAATAATTCATTGTAAGCTTTCACACAATGAATTATTACTGGAAACG
>JAOZLS010000210.1 GCA_029934705.1 Bacteroidales bacterium
AGTTTTAATTTCATTATAACCTTTATCAAAAATTTCTCTTCTCCCAGAGCCTCGCAAAACTTCAATAAGCATTGTTATACCTACTTTTTCATTTAACCTGTGTAATGCCGATAATGCTTTTTGTGCAATTGCTGTTCCATCAAAATGTTCTGGAGGATTTTTACAAACATCGCAATTTCCGCAATCTTCGGCAAGGTGTTCGCCAAAATAGCTTAGTAGAATTTTACGTCGGCAAGTTTGAGCCTCTGCATATTCTTGAATCCTTTGAAGTTTAGCAATTTCTATTTCGCTATTATTTGGAGCGTCATCAATAAATTTTCGGTAAACCATAACATCGCCATAGCTATAAAACATAAGTGTATCACTTTTTGTTCCATCTCGCCCGGCACGCCCTATTTCTTGATAATAATTTTCAATGTTTTTAGGCATGTTATAATGAATTACCCAACGTACATTTGATTTGTCAATACCCATTCCAAAAGCAATGGTGGCACATATTATTGGCACGTTGTCGTTAATAAATTCTTCCTGTACTTTTGAGCGTTTTTCTCGTGGGATTTTTGCATGATAAAAAGCCGCATTTATTCCTTCGGACTGCAAATTTGCTGCCATTTCCTCGGTTGATTTTCGACTTAAACAATAGATGATACCCGATTGATTAGGTCGTTTTTTTATGAACTCAACAATTTTTTGCTTTCTATTTCTACCAGGTAGTACATTTAAACTTATATTTGGACGATCGAATGATGCTATAAAGAGTTCTGGCTCTATAAGTCTGAGTTGTTTTACAATATCTCGAGCTGTAATTTTATCGGCCGTAGCAGTAAGTGCAATTATTGGTATTTCGGGATAATAATGTTTTAGATGTTTTAATTGTGTGTATTCTGGTCTAAAATCGTGCCCCCATTGCGAAATACAATGAGCTTCGTCAATAGCAAAGAGGTTTATTTTTAATTTTTTTGTAAAATCGTTAAAAGATTTAGTAACAAGCCTTTCTGGCGAGACATAAAGTAATTTTATTTTACCATTAACAATATCTAGTTCTATTTCAGTTTGTTGCTTAGGAGTTAATGAGCTATTTAAAAAAGTAGCTGAAATTCCTGTTGCTCTTAAGCTTTCTACCTGATCTTTCATTAAAGCAATTAAAGGCGAAACTACAATTGTAATTCCTTCGCTCATCAACGCAGGTATTTGAAAAGTTATAGATTTCCCTCCACCAGTGGGCATTAAAACCAAACAATCTTTCTTTTTTATAGCAACAGTATC
The DNA here is from genome assembly GCA_029934705.1 of Bacteroidales bacterium. GTDB lineage: Bacteria > Bacteroidota > Bacteroidia > Bacteroidales > JAADGE01 > DZBS01. Next base: position 1,267 of record JAOZLS010000210.1, read on the forward strand.
AATAATTTCTTCCTGCATAGGTCGAAATTCATCGTATCCAAAGTATTGTTTTAAAATTTCTTTTGCTTTATTTTGGGGCATTTTGTTATTTGTTTTTAGTCTTTTTTAAATTGTTTCAAATATAAAAAAACCTTTTTACTATAAAAAATCAAGTAGTAAAAATTTTAAATTTGATAAAGAATTACATATTTTTTCCAAACACTAATTTTTTTTTTCTATTTTAGAGAAATTTTAACAATCTACTTTATTAAATTTAATTTTATGACTACTTTCCAAATTGAAAAACCAGATAATTTAGTTGATCATTTTAATATTTCAACTGATAAATTTAAAAACAACAAGTTTCTTGGAACAAAAAATTCTAAAACAGGTAGCTTTGAATGGCAAACTTATGGTGATGTTAGAAAAAGAGTTGATAATTTAAGAAGTGGCTTATCGGCATTAGGAATTAAAAAAGGCGACTCGCTTGGTATTATTGCCAATAATAGAGTTGAGTGGGCTGTTGCTGCATTTGCAACTTATGGGCTAAATGCCAGGTTTGTTCCAATGTACGAGAATGAAACATTAAGAACTTGGGAGTATATAATTAGAGATGCTAATATTAAATTTTTATTAGTTTCAACCAAAGAAATATATAAAGAAGTAGAGCATTTGAAAGATGAAATTGAAATTCTTGAAAATATTTTTATAATTAATGACGATAGCGATAAATCAATGCAATTTATTGAAAAAGAAGGAGCAAAAAAGCCTGTTGAGCCTATTATTCCTGAAAGCACAGATATTGCTGGTTTAATTTATACCTCTGGAACAACAAATGATCCCAAAGGGGTACTTCTTACCCATGGTAATTTTGTATCAAATTCTCGAGCAGGATATCATAGATATTCAATGTTAAACGAAAATTCGGTTAGCTTATCTATTTTGCCATGGGCACATAGCTACGGGCAAGTTGCCGAACTCTATAATTGGTTATATTTTGGAGGTTCAATTGGTTTTATGGAAAGTGTTGAAACTTTAGCTCAGGATTTAGTAACTATACGACCTACATTTTTAATTGCAGTACCACGTGTTTTCAATAAAATTTATGATGGTATTTATGCTAAAATGAATGAAGAGGGAGGAATAAAGAAGAAATTATTTGATATGGGAGTTAATGCTGCTAAAAAAACTAGAGAAAATAATGGAAATGTAGATTTTGTAACTAAATTGAAACTTAAAATAGGGCAGAAGCTTGTTTTTTCTAAAATACATGAAAAATTTGGTGGTCGTTTAGAGGCTTCAATTACTGCTAGTGCAAAAATGAATAACGATATTTCGTTCTTTTTTGCAGACATAGGACTTCCTGTTTTTGATTGCTACGGATTAAGCGAAACATCGCCAGCAGTTACAATGAGTAACCCTGAATTTCATAGAAAAGGGAGTGTAGGAAAAGCCTTAGAATTTATTGATATTAGAATTGATAAATCAATGTTAAATGAAGGCAGTGAAGATGGTGAAGTGCAAGTAAAAGGACCAAACCTTATGGTTGGTTATCATAATAAAGAAAAGGCAACTGCCGAAGTTTTTACAGACGATGGCTGGTTAAAAACAGGTGATAGAGGAAAATTAGATGAAGATGGCTATTTATATATTACAGGAAGAATAAAAGAACAATTTAAACTTGAAAATGGAAAATATGTTTTTCCTGCTGCAATAGAAGAGGACATTAGATTACTGCCTTATATTGAAAATGCAATGATTTATGGCGACGGAAAACCTTTTAATGTTGCAATTATTGTTTTGGAATGTGATATTTTAAAGAAAACATCCGAAACTCTAAGATTAAAAACTTCGGTAGATGCTTTGATACATTCGCCAGTGGTACAAGAGTTTGTTAGTAGAGAAATAAGAGAAAGCCTGAAACATAAATATGGAAATTACGAAATACCTAGAAAATTTCTATTTATAACTGAAAATTTTACTCTTGAAAATAATATGCTTACCCAAACATTTAAGTTGAAGCGTAGAGAAGTTCTAAAAAAATATTTAAGCCAGATAGAGGAATTGTATAAGTAGGGCGTGTTGCTGTACTAAGCTAATCCGTATCGACATATTGCTTTAGAATTAACGAATGATATCGTGGTATGTTGTAATGTGCCACGATAATTCAATAATTAATAACAGATACAAAATAATAAAAGTTGAAAACAGAGTTCTATTTTATTATTTTTCAGTCTTATTTCTAATAATTAATATTTCATTGTCCGAAAATTCCATCCAGGCAATATCGTATATATAAAAGTATAATTTGCCTTTTTTATTTTTTATAATGTGAGTATGACATTTGAAGTTAAACTTCTTTTGGTCAAGTATTAATCTAGGTAATTTAATTTGCTTAGTATTTTTGCCAATTATCTCTAATAGAATAGACCTATTTCTTGCAAGAATTTTATTAATTTCAATAACTTCTTTAGCAGTAGCTTTTCTTAATCTGTAATGATATTCTGTTTTGCAATTTGAAGAACAAAATATTTTATCACTTCTGCCTACAAAAGGAGTATTACATAATTTGCATTTTCGTTTTTCCATGAGTATAATTTTCTACTAAAGTAAAAATAAAAAGTTATTAACAGTTAACAACCGTTGTTAACTGTTATGTTCTTTTGTGTTTTATATCTTATTGTTTATTAGTAGTTTAAGGTTTATTTTTGAAGTAAATGTTAATTCTATGAAAGCAATAATATACAATAATCGTGCAGAAGCAAAACGAATTAAGGTTTTTATTCCTTATAAAAGGCATGATTTTAGAAAGCAAGTAAAAGGTTTGAATTCGAGCTTTTGGCATCCAGAGCAAAAGCTATGGTCTGTAGTGAATACAGAAGAAAAATTTAATTTACTGAAATCAATTTTTGGAAAAGATTATGTTATAGAATCTGGAAAAATTCCAAAACCTGTAAAGCGGCGAGAACTTTCAGAGGCTTCAATTGATGCTATATTTGAGTTAGAAAAAAAGTTAACACTAAAAGGCTATGGCAACTCAACAATTTCTACATATAAAAATATGCTAACGGTTTTCTTCTCAAAGTTTATGAATTATGACTTAAAACAAATTACGAAAGAGCAGATTGAAGGTTTTGTATATCAGCTAATTAAAGAAAATAACATTAGTGAAAGTTATCAAAATCAAATGATAAATGCAATAAAGGCCTATTATGAGCATGTATTGGGCTTGCCACGAGAGTTTTATGAAATAGAAAGGCCAAAGAAATCTATTAAAATTCCTAATGTTTTAAGTGAAGAAGAAGTATTTAAAATTATTCAAAATCCTAAAAATTTGAAACATAGGGCAATATTATGGACAATATATAGTGGTGGTTTGAGAATATCAGAATCAATAAACCTGCGTATTGCTGATATTAACTCTAAAGATGGCTATATATTTATAAAAGGAGCCAAAGGAAAAAAAGACAGAAAAACAATACTATCAGAACACCTACTTATAATGCTAAGAAATTATTATGTAAAATTTAAACCGTCATATTGGTTATTTGAAGGGCAAACAGGTGGAAAATACAGTGTAACAAGTATTAGAAATATTTTTAGGAAAGCAGTAAAAAACACAAATTCAAACCCATGGGCAACAGTTCATACATTAAGGCATTCGTTTGCTACACATTGTATTCAAAATGGAGTTAATATGCGACATATCCAAAATATGTTGGGGCATAGTAGCCCTAAAACAACCGAGATTTATACGAAAACAATTGAGATTAATAATAAAAAAATCAAAAGTCCTTTGGATAACATTTTAAAAAATAATACCTTTGATACTTAGAAATATCTGTCGGTATAATCGAAATAAACGCAATAGGAAATATTATACTTGTATTTACACAGATGTTAGCGGTTATGCAAAGAAAGCGAGCTGCATAAAATAAGCAAGATTGGATAAGTTATAAATCAAGGATATGTGATATTTTTGTTTCTAAATAGAGGTTGAATGAAGAAGATAACACATAACGAATATCACAAATCCATTAATAAGGCGATTGATTTTATCAACAGTCACTTGAAAGATACTGTTGATTTAAAAACATTGGCAAACGTTGCAAATATTTCAGAATTTCATTTTCATCGAATTTTTAAAGCATTTATTGGAGAATCTTTGGGAGCATATATTACTCGGTTACGACTGGAAAATGTAGCTCAAAAGCTTCAAATTACGAGAGACACTTTGGAAGAAATAGCAGAAAAAACAGGATACCAAACACAGTATTCTCTTTCAAAAGCTTTTAAAAAGCATTTTGGAATTACACCGTCTGCTTTTAGGAACATTGAAACATACTTTTCATCACAAGCACCAAGAACGAAATGTGAGCCAATGGAATTGAAACCTATAATAAATGAGATTGAGAAAAAGAAACTTGTTTATATTCGAATAATTGCCAAATACGGTTCAGAAAAAGATTATGAAATAGCTTGGGAAAAATTGTGGGAATTTGCTAAGAAGAAAGAAATATTGAATCATAAAAATGAATTTATAGGTTTAAGTTTTGATGACCCAAACATAACAAAATCTGAAAAATGCCGGTTTTATGCTTGTATTTCTACCGACAAACAAATAAAACCCAATGGAGAGTTTGGATTGCAAACAATCGAAAAAGGCAGATATGCTAAATTTACGTTAAAAGGAAATTATTCAGGTTTGGATAGATTATATAAGGCAATCTATTTTGACTGGTTGCCTAACAGTAATGTTCGATTGCGGGATAGTATGCCGTTTGAGAAATATTTAAACAATCCCGACAAAGTTGCCGAATCAGATTTGTTGACAGAAATATATATACCGATTAAATAATTTTTAAACATAGAAAAATGGAGAAACCAAATAAAATGTGTCAGAGTTGTGGAATGCCAATGAGCAAAGACCCAAAAAGTGGAGGGACAAATGCTGACGGTAGCAAAAATTTAGAATATTGTAGTTATTGCTATCAAAATGGAGAGTTTACATTTAATGGAGATGTTAAAGAGTTTCAGGAATTTTGTAAGCAAAAAATGATAGAAAGCGGACATTCAAAATTTATGTCGTGGATTTTTACAAGAGGAATGAAACGATTGAAAAGGTGGAAAAATTAATAAATTATGGAAGAAATAATTCAACTTACATCAGAAAATATTGAAAAAGAGCACATATGTTGTGCTATTTCAGATAAGAAATGTAAACAAAGCTATCAAGCAAAAAAGGATTGGCTACGAAAAGAATTTGAAAACGGTTATATTTTTCGTAGAATAGATGCCAGGGCGAAAGTTTTTATTGAATACGGACCCGCTGAAAAAGCTTGGTTGCCAATTAATGCCCCGAATTATTTACAGATTAATTGTTTTTGGGTATCTGGAAAATACAAAGGAAATGGTTACGCAAAGACTTTGTTGCAATATGCAATTGATGATGCTGTATCACAAGGAAAAAACGGATTAGTAACAGTTGTTGGCACTAAAAAGTTTCATTTTATGAGCGATACTAAATGGCTTTTAAGACAGGGATTTGAGGAGTGTGAGAAATTGTCATCAGGTTTTAGTCTTTTGGTAAAGAAAATTAATACAGAAGCCGATAATCCAGTTTTTAAAGAATCTGTTAAAAGTGGAGAATGCGAAATTAAAAAAGGTATTGTAGTTTATTATTCAAACCGTTGTCCTTTTTCAGAATATCACGTAACAAACTCACTAACAGAAACTGCAAAGAACAGAAGCCTGCCATTGAAGATAATAAAGATAGAATCTATGAGAGAAGCACAATCAGCTCCCACTCCTGCAACAATTTTTAGCTTGTTTTATAATGGTAAGTTTATAACAACAGATATTAGTATTTGTATGGATAGTAGATTTGACAAAGTAATGGAAAAAGCATTGAAATAGAAAGCACAAACCGCTAATCGAGTAGATGGCTGACTACCAAACGGTAGCCAGTACACCTCTCACACCA
>JAOZLS010000027.1:0-419 GCA_029934705.1 Bacteroidales bacterium
CTCATAAGAAACTTTAGCTTGCTCAGACCAAATAATAATCATTATTTTTTAGCATTTAAGATACGTTCGTGTATTGCTTTTCTAACCTCATGGTCTGTATGTGTGCGTGTTTTTTCTAAATCATCTAAACCATAATTAATAGATTTTAGTTGTTCTTGGCTTAGCTCTTCATACCAATCTTTGTCTTTTGTAATATTAAGAAAATCGAGTGTTTTAAGATAGTTTAGTAAAGCAATAGCCTTGCTGTCATTTTCAGGTATAGTTAAAGTATAATTTTGCATAATTTTTACTGTTTTCAGTAAGTGGGTTGTATAATTCTTACTATTTACAAATATACGGAAATATTTAATGATAATTGTTGATTTATATAGCAAATATCGATGATTCATCTTCTGTATAGATACTGATCCACTTCACTT
>JAOZLS010000027.1:429-21249 GCA_029934705.1 Bacteroidales bacterium
AGGAATTGGTCTTGGTTTAGAGTTTCCTTTAAAACGAATTTCAAAACATATATTTTTCGATTTAGCTGCATATAGGTATCCAATGCTTACTAATACAAACTTAGGTTATGCTTTTAATCAATTAGTTATTGGGTTAAATTATCATTTTGGTAAAAGAGTGATATAAAAAAAGCAGAACAAAATTATTGTTCTGCTTTATTATTTTATTATTTTTTATATTTATTCGTCTTCTAACTTTGGTTCAATAGGATTATCCAAACTTTGTTGGTAAACAGCCATTGCTCTGTAACTCATTCCCATACTGGAGAAACCTCCATCGTGGAATAAATTTTGCATAGTAATTTTCTTCGTTAAATCAGAAAATAGTGTTATACAAAAATCAGCAAACTCATCGGCTGTTGCATTTCCTAATGGCGACATTCTTTCTGTAAAATCAAGAAGTCCCTCTATGCCTCTAACTCCGCTACCTGCTGTTGTTAAAGTTGGCGATTGCGAAATTGTATTTATTCTAATTTTCTTTTCTCTACCATAAATATAACCAAAACTACGAGCAATTGACTCAAGCATTGCTTTTGCATCGCCCATATCATTATATTTATATAATGTTTTTTGTGCCGCAACATACGATAGTGCTACTACTGAACCCCAGTCGTTTATAGCATCCATCTTTTTAGCTGTTTGCAATAATTTATGAAACGATATTGCAGATATATCTAAGGTTTTATTTAGAAAACCATAATCTAAATCATCATAAGGTCTTCCTTTTCTTACATTTAGCGACATAGCTACTGAATGTAAAATAAAATCTATTTTTCCTCCAAAATGTTCCATTGTTTTTGTTAATAGATTTTCTAAATCCTTAACACTTGTTGCATCTGCTGGAACTACTATTGTGTTACAACTTTCTGCAAGTTTATCTATATCACCAAACCTCATTGATATAGGTGTGTTTGTAAGAACAAATTCTGCTCCTTCTTCGTAGGCTCTTTCTGCTACTTTCCAAGCTAAAGATTTATCATTTAATGCTCCGAAAATTAGACCTTTTTTCCCTTTTAAAAGATTATACATAAGCTTTATTTTTTTTATAAGTGGGCAAATATATTAATTATTATAAAATAAATATGTTTTTTAACATATTTTAAAGTTTGTCGTTAAATGTTTTACTGAAAATATTTAATTACACCATTGTATAATTGTACCATTAATTAATATTTATATGCAAATGCATTTAGGTTCATTCCTGCACCAACCGATGCAAATACAAGTAAATCATTGTTACTTATTTTGTGTGTTTCATCTAAACCTCTATTAAGCTTGTCAAATAAAGTAGGAATTGTAGCAACCGAGCTATTCCCTAATTTATGAATACTCATGGGCATAATGTTTTCTGGCGGATTTTGTTTATACGATCTGTAAAGCCTTTTAATCATAGCTTCATCCATTTTTTCATTGGCTTGGTGGATTAATATTTTTTTTACATCTTCAATATTATATCCCGATTTATCTATTGCATTTTTCATTGCTGGCGGAACATTGGACAGTGCATATTCATATATTTTACGACCGTGCATTTTTATATATCTGATTTTATCATCTTCATTTGGCTTATTTGATTTTCCTAGAAATAAATAATAAGCTTCGTCTTTTGTATGCGATGCTGCTTCCCACGATAATAATCCTTTTTTTTCATCACTTTCAACTGCCTGAATTATTGTTGCACCTGCACCATCTGAATAAATCATCGAGTCTCTATCGTGCATATCCAGTACTCTTGATAAGGTCTCGGCTCCAATAACTAAAAAAGTTTTGCCAACACCTGCTTTTATATATGTATCAGCATGTATAACTCCTTGAATCCAACCAGGGCAGCCGAATATCATGTCGAAAGCAATACACGATGGATTTTCTATTTTTAAATTATGCTTTACTCGTGCAGCAATACTTGGTAAAACATCTGTTTGAATTGTACCTTTTTTTACATCGCCAAAATTTTGTGCTACAACTATTTGATCAATTGTTTCTGGGTCAATCCCTGCATTTTCAATTGCTCTTTGTGCTGCAATTGTTGCTATGTCGGACACAGTTAAATCGTCAGAAACGTATCTTCTTTCTTCAATTCCTGTTATCCCTTGAAATTTTTCGGTGATAACGCTTCCTTCGCCTGCTATTATTTCATTTTTAGCATCGAAAAACTCATTATTTTCAAAGTCTTTATTTGTTTTTATTTCTGTAGGAATATAGCTTCCTGTTCCCGTAATTATTGTATTTGTAAATTTCATAATCAATAATTTTTAGTATGAAAAAAGTTACGAAGCTATGCCATTTAATAATAACAGCAAAGAAAAATCAATCTTTTAACATTTTTTTACAAATTGCAAAAAACAATCACTGTCAGGTGCTATGCACACTAACAGGTTTTTCTAGTAATTGTAAGATTTGACAGTGTGTTTGCACCTGTCAATGTCTGAATTATTAACAACCACTCACAAAATATTATAATTATTTGAGAAAATGAAAATTTATAGGGTCTGTTTATAAATATTTTTCATTTTAAATTTTTCATTCTATATTTTATATTTATTTTGTGAAAGAAAAAAATATAATCTTTGAACAAACTAATAACAAAAATATGAATATTACTTTCCTCGATTGGAGTATTATTGCTTCATTCTTTATTATAAGTATTTCAATTGGCATTTATATGTCGAAAAGAGCAGGTAAAGGAATGACTGATTTTTTCCTTTCGGGACGAAAACTACCCTGGTATATTGCTGGAACGAGCATGGTTGCTACAACTTTTGCTGCCGACACGCCACTAGCTGTAACTGAACTTGTTTCGCAAAATGGAGTGTCAGGAAATTGGCTTTGGTGGAATATGCTTTTTGGCGGAATGCTTACTGTGTTTTTCTTTGCTCGCTTATGGCGACGCTCAGGAATTATTACCGATGCCGAATTTGTATCAATCAGATATTCTGGTAAAGAAGCCGAATTTTTAAGAGGTTTTAGAGCTGTTTATATTGGCATTTTTATGAATATTATTGTTATTGCTTGGGTAAATTTAGCTATGGTGAAAATATTACAAGTAATGTTTCCAGAATTTACAGTTATGGGCATGCAAGAATTTAGTTTTTTAGGACTCGAATTTAGCTCACACCTAATTGCTGTTGCTGGACTTATGATATTTACTGCAATTTACTCTGCATTGTCCGGTTTATGGGGCGTTTCATTAACCGATAGTTTTCAGTTTATTGTAGCAATGACGGGTAGTATTATTCTTGCAGTTTTTGCTGTAAATCATGCTGATGTTGGCGGAGTAATTGGACTTAAAGAAAAACTACCAGAATGGGCTTTCGATTTTTTTCCAACTCTCTCAAATGCCGATAGTGATGAGCTAGCAGGAACTGGAATGTTAAAAATGGGATTAACTGCATTTATTGCATATTTGGGTGTTCAGTGGTGGGCTAGTTGGTATCCAGGAGCTGAACCAGGCGGTGGCGGATATATTGCTCAGCGTATGATGTCGGCAAAAAATGAAAAACATTCTTTATTTGCTACATTATGGTTTCAAATTGCTCACTTCGCTGTACGTCCTTGGCCTTGGATTGTAGCTGCTCTTGCTGCTTTGGTTCTGTATCCTAACGAGGCTGATAAAGGTGCAACTTATGTAATGCTTATTCGAGATTTAATGCCTTCGGGTTTACTTGGACTTTTACTTGCAGCTTTTTTAGCCGCCTATATGTCAACAATAGCCTCGCAAACAGTTTGGGGGACTTCGTATATTATTAACGATTTATACAAACCATTTATTAATAAAACTGCCGATGAAAAAAAATATGTGAAAATTTCTAGAATTACTACTTTTGCTCTAATGTTTTTCTCGCTTTTTGTAACAACACAATTCGATAAAATTAGCGATGCCTGGAAATTTGTTTTAGCAATGAGTGGCGGAATTGGTCCTGTTTTATTATTCCGCTGGTTTTGGTGGCGAATTAATGCTTGGTCGGAAATTTCGGCAATGATTGCACCTTATATTATATACCCAATATTAATTTATGGTTTTAATCTTGATGTATTAAAATCTGATTTTGAATTATCACTAATAATTATTGCATTATGGTCGAGCATAGTTTGGGTTAGTGTAACATTATTAACTCCTGCTGTAAAAAATGAAAAACTTATTTCGTTTTACGAGAAAATTCACCCAGGAGGTCCAGGTTGGAAAAAAATAGCATTGCAAAAACCCGAAGTAAAAGCAGATACTGGTTACGGGAAATTATTTTTAAACTGGATTGTAGGAATATTTATGGTTATGTCGGCTTTATTTGGAACAGGAAAAATAATTTTTGCAGAATATATTTATGGATTTACATTCTTAGGACTTTCAGTATTAGCAGCTACTTTTATAGCTTATAATCTGAAAGGTACTCTTAAAAGTGATTGATAATTATTTAGTATTGGCTAAAATTTTGAGTAAACTATTCTGTGCAGAACTTAGAGCGTATGTGTAAATTTTATATTGTTTATTCAAATTCCTCAAACAGTTTGAGGAATTCAGATGATGATTATTCTTTTTTCAAACATTAAAATAATTCAACTTTGAGTAAATATAAAGAAATATTATTAAAACATTGGGGGTATCCCGATTTTCGAGCAATGCAAGAGGATATTATAAAATCTGTTGCCGACGATAATAAAGATACTCTAGGTTTATTGCCAACTGGAGGAGGAAAATCAATTCTTTTTCAAGTTTCAGCATTAGCACAAGAAGGTGTTTGCCTTGTTGTTACGCCACTTATTGCTTTAATGAAAGATCAAGTTGAAAACCTTAAAAAAAGAAATATTAGTGCAGTGGCTATTTATTCAGGAATGTCGTCGCACGAAATTGATATTGCTCTAAATAATGCTGTTTACGGAGCATATAAATTTTTATATTTATCGCCAGAAAGGCTTGCTACAAAACTGTTTTTAGCACGAGTGCCCGATATGAAAGTTAATCTTGTAGCAATTGATGAAGCACATTGTATTTCGCAATGGGGCTATGATTTTAGACCTTCGTACTTAAATATTTCAGCAATAAGAGAATATTTACCCAATATACCGTTTTTGGCACTTACAGCTACTGCAACACCAGAAGTTGCCGACGATATTCAAGAGAAATTAGGTTTTGCTGAAAAAAACATGTTCCGTAAAAGTTTTGCTCGAAGTAATTTAGTTTATATAGTTAGGCAAGTAGATGATAAACTTAAATATCTACTTAAAATTGCTAAAACCGAAAATGGAACTGGTATTGTATATGTACGAAATAGAAAAAAGACAGTTGAAATAGCCCAGTTTCTTCGTGAAAATGGAGTTTCTGCCGACTACTATCATGCAGGGGTTGATTCAAAACTAAAAGACTTAAAACAGCAAAACTGGAAAGACGATAAAACAAGAGTTATTGTTTCGACAAATGCTTTTGGAATGGGAATTGACAAAGATGATGTTCGTTTTGTAGTGCATATAGATTTGCCAGAATCGCCCGAAGCATATTTTCAAGAAGCGGGTAGGGGCGGACGTGATGAGAAATTTGCTTTTGCAGTTTTACTATATAATAAAACCGATAAAATAAATGCTGAAAAAAGACTTAGAGCCAATTTTCCTGAAATACCTAAAATTAGACAAGTCTATAATTCATTATGTAACTACTATCAAATTCCTGTTGGCGAAGGTAAATCGCTAGTTAGAGCTTTTAATATTCGCGATTTTGTGAAAAAATTTAAGCTCGATACCTATACCGTACATAGCAGTATAAAATTTTTGCAAAGCGAAGGTTATCTCGATTTTTCCGAAGACGATTTTTCGCCATCTAAAATATATTTTAGTATCGAAAGAAATGACTTATATAAATTTCAAATAGCAAATTCTAATTTAGATGTTTTTATTAAGATGTTATTAAGAACCTATTCTGGTTCATTTTCTGGCTATGTTGGAATTAATGAAGAATATCTTGCCAAAAAAGCAAATGTTAAAAAAGAAGTAATAATTAATTATTTGCAAACTTTAGCTTCTAAAGAAATTATAAAATATAGTAAGCAAAGTAATACTCCATTTATTATTTTTACATCGGAGCGGTTGGACGATAAAAACTTACGACTTTCAAAAGAAAAATATAAAGAAAAAAAAGATAGATATACAAATAGATTAAATGCAATGTTGCAGTATGCCGAGTCAGACTCAAGATGTAGAAGCCAGATGTTATTAGCATATTTTGGCGAAAAACACACCCAGAAATGTGGGCTTTGCGATGTATGCAAACAGAAAAATGAATTTGGACTTACAAATTATGAATTTGAAAACTATAAAAAATCTATACTTGAAATTCTAACAGAAAAACCAATGCTTATACAAAAGCTTGTTGATGAAGTTGGCAACGATGAAAAAAAGATAATAATTGTTGTAAGATGGTTACTCGATAATGATGAAATTATTTATGACGATAAAAAAATGATTTGCCTGAAAAAATAATAAGAATAGCAAAATAAGGAATAACATCTACCCAAATATGAATATATTATTTTCACCATTAGACTGGGGTTTAGGGCATGCAGTAAGAGATGTTCCTATAATTAGATATTATACTGAAAAAAAACACTCAATATTTATAGCAGCATCAGAGCCATCGTTAACTTTACTGAAAAAAGAATTTCCAGACGCAACTTTTATAAAAATTAATGCTTATAACATTCAATATTCAAAATATTTGCCTGCAATATTGAAAATTACAGTACAAATACCTAAAATAATTATAGCTGCAATTCGCGAACATTTTCTTCTAAATAAAATTATTGAAAAACATAAAATTGATATTGTGTTTTCGGATAATAGATATGGGATGTACTCAAAAAAAACAAAATCAATATTTATAACACACCAAATTTCTATAAAATTACCAAAGTTACTTTCTTTTGCTGAAAAAATTATATATATAATTCATAAAAAAGCAATTAGCAAATTCGATAAATGTTTAATTCCAGATTATGAAGGCGAAAATAACCTGTCGGGCAATTTGTCGCATAAATATCCAAAACCCAAAAATGCAATTTTTATAGAACCTCTTTCGGACTTTAAAATTCAACAAAAAAAAGAAAATTTTAAGTACGATATAATGGCTATTATATCGGGACCAGAACCACAAAGGAGCATTTTTGAGAAAAAAATTTTAGAAGAATTCACTAAATTAAATTTAAAATCGTTAGTAATAACGGGAAAACCTCATATAGAAAATTTTAGTGAATATGAAAATATTACTATAATTAACCATTTGCCAAGGGCTGAAATGCTTAATGCAATTTTAAATTCCGAAACAATAATTAGTAGAGCAGGTTACACAAGTATTATGGATTTTTATCGTTTAAGAAAAAAAGCAATATTAATTCCTACACCAGGACAAACCGAACAAGAATATCTTGCTGAATATTTATATGAAAAGAATTTTTTTTTAATGCAGAGTCAGAATAAATTAGATTTAGAAAAAATCTATAAAAAAAATAAAATATTTAAAATGCAAACTAAAACAGTTGAAAACAGTAATAAGTTCTATTACGAATTAGAGCAAATTATTAAAATATGAAATTTTATAGTTTTTATTTCTCCATAAAAAAGCTAACTTTGTTTGAAACTAAAAAGAATAGATGAAACACCCATGATAAATAAGTTTTAACACACAAGGGAATGATTATTGCAATTTTACACAAGTAAATACATGAAAATATAGCATGCGGGTGTCGCATCTAACCTTTAAAATAATTTATAAATAGATGAAACATCTAAAATTATATATAACAATATTAATATCAGTAATTTTAATCTTTGCTATAACAGAAAATAGTAAGGCTCAAACAAAAATTGATAGCTTAAATTCAGCTCTTGAAAAAAAAATAGCAGAAGATGGAGTTGATACATCTATTGCTGGAATCTACTTGAAACTGTATAAAGAAACTTATGCAACACAGCCAATAATATCTGTTCAGCATGCAGCAAACGCTCTTCAAATTTATACTCAATTTAATGACAGTAACGGAGTTGCATTAACCGAAAGGTATATTGGAGACAATTATTTTCAACGTGGAATATATAATTTTGCGATGGATTATTATATAAAGTCATTTGAGATTTATACACAATTAAACAATGAATCTGAAATTGCATACTCTTACCTTAAGATAGGACAAACTTATTTAGCACAAAAATTAGGAGGTATATCACTTGAATCTTATCAAAAATCACTTGCAATATTTAAAAAAATAAATTCGCTCGAAGGAATTTCATTTGCTTATGATAATATGTCCAAGGTAAAACTTATGGATTATCAATTTGAAGAAGCACTGTTATTATTGGACTCATCATTGCAAATTAGAGAAGAGATAGGAAACAATAAGCTAATAGCACTATCTTATGAAGCTATTGCTGAAACATATATTTTTGACGAAGATTATGAATTAGCAGGAGAATATTTTAAAAAGGCACTTGTAAAATATAAATTAGATAATGATATTATAAAAGTAGCAGACACCTATTTTGGACTAGGAGAAATATACCTTTATGATGAAATGTATGATGTGTCCGAGCAAAATTATAATAAAGCATTATTAATTTATAAAGAAAATGGGCGACTAATGGAGGTTTCTTCAACTCAAAATAAATTAGGACGTATATTCCTTACAAAAAAAAGATATTTTAAGGCAGAAAAAATGGCTGAAAAATCTCTTAAAACAGCACTTACATACAATTTTAATGAAATAAGATTAGAATCATATAAATTAATTTCGGACATATATAAAGCCAAAGGTAGAAATAAAGAATCCTTAAAATACCTTTCATTATATGTAAACCTTAGAGATACATTTATTTCTGAAATTCAGAACAAACAATCGGCTGAATTACAAGTAAACCTAGCAACTCAAAAAAAAGAACAAGAAATAGAAATCCTTGAAAAAGATAAGCAAATTCAAAAAGCAAAATTAAAGAAAAATGACGCTGAGCAACAGGTTTTAATTATAGGAATTTCAACCCTAGTAATATTTCTAGTATTCACAATAATCTTTGGATTTTACCTTTTTAAATCAAACAAAAAAGTAAAAAAAGCAAATACACTTTTAATAGATAAAAATGAAGAAATAAACAAGCAAAAAGAAGAAATTCAAGAAGCAAGCAAATCAATAACAGAACAGAAAAATGTAATTGAAGCAAAAAATATCAAAATAAACGCAAGCCTTAACTATGCAGGACGAATGCAACGAGCAATGCTCCCTAAAATAAGCGAAATAAGAAAAAATTTACCAGACTCATTCGTAATGTTAAGTCCCAAAGAAGCAGTAAGTGGCGACTTCTTCTGGCACACAGTAACAAAAGATAAAGAAGGAAACGAAAAAATTATTATTACCGCAGTTGACTGCACAGGGCATGGAGTCCCAGGAGCATTTATGTCAATGCTAGGCGATGCATACTTAAATCAAATAGTATTTCACCAAAATATTGTTTCGCCAGAAAAAATTCTATATAAACTGCACGAAGGAATATATACAGCATTACAACAAGACAGATCTCGAAATGCCGATGGTATGGATATTTCAATATGTGTTATTGACAAGAAAAACAAAAAATTAGAATTTGCAGGAGCTAAAAATCCAATTTATTTCATACAAAATAATGAAGAACATATAATTAAAGGAAATATATTGTCAATTGGTGGCTTTGTGAAAAAAGAAAGAATATATACAAAACATACAATAGATATATCCGACCAAACACACTTTTACATATATTCCGATGGATTTCAAGATCAATTTGGAGGTAAAAACAATAAAAAATATATGGCAAAAAGATTCAGAAATTTTCTATTTGAAATACATAGTCTTCCAATGAATGAACAAGCAGTAGCACTTGCTGTTGAACTTGACGATTGGAAAGGAGAACGAGACCAAATGGATGATATAATAGTTATAGGAGTTAAATTATAAAAAGTATAATGACTTTATCTTTTCATTTTCAGTTACTTATATGTATTTTCAGAAATTAATATACAATAATTGATTAGTTATTAAGTTATTTTCTTATATTTGCACGCTGTAAGGATGATATGAAGGGGACGGTTAGTCCCCTCTTTTATTATTAAAAAATCAGAATGATTTCAAAAGAAAACATTAAAATAACAGCCGAGGATTTTATAGCTGATAATCCAGATCGATTTAACAATAAAGATGTTTTTATCGTAGAAATAAAAGTTTCGGCAGATAACCGAATAAATATTTTGCTAGACAGTATTGATGGAGTTACAGTTGACGATTGTATAGCCGTTAGTAGAGCAGTAGAACATAGTAGAGATAGAGAAGAAGAAGACTTTGAGCTAACAGTTTCATCTTATGGTATAGATAGACCATTGCTTGTTAAAAAACAGTATGATAAAAATATTAACAGAATGCTTAATGTTGAAACTGTTAATAATAAATTATTTAAAGGGATTCTTGTTGAGGTTAATGACGAAGCTATAGTAATAGAAGAAAAGAAAAAGCAAAAAATAAAAGGACGAAAGAAAAAAGAAGAAATAATAATAAAAACATCAATATTATTTCAGAATATTAAGAAAGCAAAGATTGTAATAACATTTTAATAAAATAGATACAGATGGAAAATGTAAACTTAATAGGAACGTTTGCAGATTTTAAAGAAAATAAAAACATAGATAAAACACGCTTAATGGGTGTTTTAGAAGATGTTTTTAGAAGCATGCTCGAAAAACAATTTGGCACCGATGAAAATTTTGATATAATTATTAATATTGACAAAGGCGATTTAGAAATTTGGAGAAACCGTATAGTAGTTGCTGACGGCGAAGTAGAAGACCCAAATTTAGAAATAGCAATAACCGATGTTAAAAAAATAGATCAAGACTATGAAATAGGTGAAGATTTTGCCGACGAAGTAAAATTAGAAGAATTTGGACGAAGAGCAATTCTTTCAATTAGACAAAACTTAACATCAAAAATATTACAACTTGAAAGAGAAAATCTTTTTGTAAAATATAATGAAAAAGTTGGCGACATTGTATCTGGAGAAGTTTATCAAATTTGGAAAAAAGAAATCTTAGTATTAGACGATGAAGAAAATGAGCTAATATTACCCAAAATTGAACAAATTCCATCTGATTATTTCAGAAAAGGTGATACAATTAGAGCAGTAGTCGAAAGAGTAGAAATGAGAAATAATAACCCACTTATTATTTTATCACGAATATCTCCTATATTTTTAGAAAGACTATTTGAACAAGAAGTACCTGAAATATACGACGGACTAATTACAATAAAGAAAATAGAAAGAGTTGCAGGAGAAAGAGCAAAAGTAGCTGTAGAATCTTACGACGATCGAATTGACCCAGTAGGAGCATGCGTTGGAATGAAAGGTTCTAGAATACATGGAATAGTTAGAGAATTGAGAAATGAAAACATTGACGTAATTAACTATTCAACAAATGTTAAATTATATATACAACGCTCTTTAAGCCCCGCTAAAATAAATTCTATAAAGCTAAACGAAGACGATAAAAAAGCCAACGTTATGCTTGATCCTAAAGAAGTTTCTTTAGCAATAGGGAAAGGAGGATTAAATATAAAATTAGCTTCACGCTTGACAGGGTACGAGATAGAAGTCTTTAGAGATATTGATGAAGAAATAGCCGAAGAAGATATTGATATAATGGAATTCTCAGATGAAATTGAAAGCTGGGTTCTAGATACATTCAAATCTATAGGTTGTGATTCTGCAAAAAGTATTCTAGAAATTTCTAAAGAAGAACTTATAAAAAGAACAGATTTAGAAGACGAAACTGTTGAAGATGTAATAAATATTATCAGAAACGAATTTGCAAAATAAAAATTAAGGTTTCGATAACTATAAGTAAAAAAAAAGTGTTAATATTGTCGTTTCTTAAAATGGCAGATAAACACACGTTTTAAGAAGAATTTTAAAACTGAAATTAAAAATCTGTAAAATCGGATATGTCAGAAAGAAGAAATAAAAGATTCAGTCAAATTGCACGCGAATTAAACGTAGGATTAAGTCACTTAGCTAATTTCTTAACAGATAAAGGCTTTGAAGTGGATGCTAGACCTAACGCAAAAGTTACACCTGAATGCTACGACCTCCTATTACAAAAATTCAGCACGGATAAGTACGTAAAAGAAAAATCCGAAGAATTAAAAAGAGAAAAAGAAGCATTATTAGAGGAAGCTAAAGCAGAGAAAGAAGAACTTCTTGAAAATGCAAAAGCAGAGAAAGAGGAAGCATTAGAAAAAGTAAGAAAGGAACAAGAAGAAGCTCTTGAAATTGCAAAAAAGGAACAGGAAGAGAAAGATAAAGCACAAGAAAAGAAATTGTTAGAAGAAAAAGAAGCATTATTGAAAGAAAAAGAACTTGCAACTGAAAAAGTTAAAAAAGATAAACTGAAAATAATTGGAAAAATAGATTTAGACGCTAAACCTAAAAATACGGTTAAAGACAGTGATAAAGTTGAAGCTAAAAAAGAAAATAAGAAGCCAGAGACAAAAGTTGAAAATAAAACAACTGAAAAAGTAGAAGAAAAATCAACGAAAAAAGTTGAACAAAAGGAAGATAAGCAAAAATTGAATATAGAAGCAAAAGAAGTAAAAGAAGCAAAAGTTGAAGCTTCAAATAAAACAGAAAAAAGCAAAAAAGATTCTGATTTGAAAGAAACAAAATCAAAAGAAGAAACTTCAAAAGAAAAAGATTTAAAAGTTATAGGTAAAATAGACCTTGACTCTTTAAATCAAAAAACTCGTCCTGATAGAAAAACTAATCGAGCTGAAAGAAGAAAAGAAAGAAAAGAAAGAGAAATAGCTTCAAGAAATGCACTTGAAAAAGCCAAGGTTAGAAGAGTTCAAAAGGAAGAGGAAAAGAAAAAAACTGAAGTTAAAAAAGTAGAACCAGTAAAAAATATAAGCAATGAAGAAAACTTTATTGCTACAAAAGTTGTAAAACTTACAGGTCCAACCGTAATAGGTAAAATAGACTTAGAGGTTAAGAAAACAACTAAAAGCCCTGCAGGAAAACAAGGTGATACCTCTCCAAAAAGAAAGAGGAAAAGACATAAAAGAGTTAAAAAACCTGTTGCACCTAATGCAAATGCAAATAAGCCTGTAAGTAAGGGTAAATCAAAATATAAACCTAAAAGAATTCCTAAAGTTGAAATAAGCGAAGAGGATGTAAAAAACCAAGTACGAGAAACTCTTGCTAAATTAACAAACAAGAAAAAGAAAACTACGGTAAAACACCGTAAAACAAAAAGAGACGAGAAAAGAGAGAAAATAAAAGAAGAAGTTGACAGACAAGAACTTGAAAAAAGTATCTTAAAAGTTACTGAATTTGTTTCAGCAAACGAATTAGCAGTAATGATGGATATAAATGTAAATCAAGTAATTTCAACTTGCTTTGAACTTGGTAAAATGGTTACCATAAACTCAAGACTTGATGCTGAAGTTATTTCAATAGTAGCAGAAGAAAATGGTTTTGAAGTAGAATTTGTTGACATAGCTGAAAACCTTATGGTTGATACTTATGTTGACGCTGAAGAAGATTTGGTTAAACGCCCTGCAATTGTAACAGTTATGGGACACGTTGACCATGGTAAAACTTCTTTACTTGACTTTATACGTGATGCGAATGTTATAGCAGGCGAAGCTGGAGGAATAACTCAGCATATTGGAGCTTACAAAGTTAACTTAGATTCAGGAGAAAATATTACATTTCTTGATACTCCAGGACACGAGGCTTTTACAGCAATGCGTGCTAGAGGAGCAAAAGTTACCGATGTTGCAATAATTATAATTGCTGCCGATGATAATATTATGCCTCAAACAGAAGAAGCTATTGCCCATGCAAAAGCAGCAGATGTACCAATTATTTTTGCAATTAATAAAATTGATAAACCAGGAGCAAATCCTGAACTTATTAAAGAAAAATTAGCAGCTAAAAACTTCCTTGTTGAAGACTGGGGTGGAACATATCAATCTGCTGATATATCTGCTAAAGAAGGACTTAATGTTGATAAACTATTAGAAGAAGTTGTTTTAGCAGCAGAAATGCTTGACTTAAAAGCAAATTCTAATCGTCCAGCTAAAGGAACTGTAATTGAAGCATCACTTGATAAAGGTCGTGGATATTTATCAACAGTTTTAGTTCAAACAGGAACTCTTAAAGTTGGAGATATAGTACTATCTGGTGCATATTCTGGAAAAGTAAAAGCAATGTATAACGAGAGAAACTCTAAAGTTAAAGAAGCTGGGCCATCTGAACCTGTATTAGTATTGGGTATTGATGGAGCTCCTCAAGCTGGCGACCCTTTCTTTGTTATGAAATCTGAAAAAGAAGCTCGTGAAATTGCAAATAATAATAAACGACTACAGCGTGAGCAAAGTTTTAGAGCTCATAAACATATTACTCTTGACGAAATTGGAAGAAGACTTAAATTAGGTAATTTCCAAGAACTCAATGTTATTATTAAAGGTGATGTTACAGGATCAATTGAAGCAATTGCCGATTCATTTATTAAGTTAGGTAACGAAGAAATTGTAGTAAACGTTATACACAAGGCTGTTGGTCAAATTTCGGAAGCAGACGTTATGCTTGCTGCTGCATCAAATGCAATTATTATTGGTTTCCAAGTAAGAGCATCCTTTGCTGCTAAGAAAATAGCAGAAAAAGAAGAAATTGATGTTCGCTTATACTCTGTTATTTACGATGCAATTGGAGATCTTAAAGCCGCAATGGAAGGAATGCTTTCTCCTGAAATTAGAGAAGAAATAGTTGCAACTATTGAAATTAAGCAGGTATTTAAAATAACAAAAGTTGGAAAAATTGCTGGTTGTATGGTTCTTGATGGAAAAATTAAGAGAGATAACAAAGTTCGACTCATACGAGAAGGAATTATTGTTTATACAGGCGTTTTAGGTTCACTAAAAAGATATAAAGAAGATGCAAAAGAAGTAGTTAGCGGTCAGGAATGTGGTTTAAATATCGAAAATTATAACGATATTAAAGTTGGCGACATTGTTGAAGCTTATAACACAACTGAAATTGCTAAAAAATTATAGAATACTTTAAGTATTTATTTAAAATCACCTTATTTATAAGGTGATTTTTTTTTGCTTATTTTTTCTAAAATATATTATTTATATATTTATAACGTTATATCAATATTGCAATATATACCTAACTTACTTATTAAATGAATCAACTAACTATTTCCCAAAAAAGTATTTATTTGAAATTTATTTTATTATCATCTTTATTTCTAATTTTAGCATTAAATACGAAGTCTCAAGTAAGGTTTCTTGAAAAAACTGTTCAAGAATTAATAAACAAAGCAACTAACGAAAATAAAACTGTTTTTATATTTGTTTCCGATGGCAATAACGAAAGTTGGTGGATGGAACAAAACGTCTTTAACGATAGTGAAGTTGCAAAGTTCTACAACAAAAATTTCATTTCTGGAATTATTTATGGCGAAGCTAAATCAATTAATTTAGGAGATAAAAAAGTTAAAATAACAGGCTATCCTTTTATGTTATATTACGACCCTAATTCTGGCGAGGGCTACTCAACATCTGGTGGCAAAACTGTTGAGCAAATAATCAGTTATGGAAAAACAGTTTCTAATGAATTTAAGCTTCTAAATGTTATAAATAGAAAAGTTAATAGCTTGGATTCTGGAGCCGTCTCTGCTACTTACAAAATACAAGATAACGATGGTCGATTTGCACTTGGAGTTCAAGGTAGAAGGCTTATGTATGGTTATCCATACCCAAATTCAACTTCTCACTTTATTATTAATGTAAATAATAAAATGGCAAGTAATTCTCCTCGGTTTTTAATTCAACGAGACCTAGATATTGCCGATTACTTGGAGAAAAAGAACTTCTTTTCTAAAATCTTCCGAATTTTTAAAAAGAAAACAAAAAAGATGAAAATTAAAGCCTATAAAAATGTAACTTATTTAAGAGATACTCTTTTAATTCATTTTGATAAGAGTAATTCAATGTACTCTAAAATTTCATATAACTTTAATAATCTTATTATTACCCAAAAATTAAGCCCATTAAATAAAGAACTCGAAATTAGTAAACCAAATGACAGTACTCGATATTATAAAGTAGAATATAGTGTACAAAATACGTCTAATAAACCAATTAGTGCAGGAATCCTTATTTTATTTGATATGATGATTGATGATAATGATGCAGCACAAATGGACGTATTCAAATCAAGTACCATTGGAAAACGGACAATAGAACAAAAACGATTACGTGGCAGGTATGCTAAATATACTAAATTGGATAACTTGAAGCGAATCTTGGTTTATCGAAACAAAAAACTTACCGACGATTTAACCGGAGACTTTAGAATAGTTTCTCAACCCGATGAAATACATATTGGCTCATGGCCACAGTTTTATTCGGTGCTTTGGGAAATGCCAGACACAAAAATTGGAACAAAATATTATGATAGTGCCGTTATTTTAAAATGGAATACCGATTCGTTAGCTGCTGGCGAAGTGCGAAATTATACAACAGTTTTTGGCTTGTATAATGATGGGATACTTGAATTAGTGCCAGCCGGAACTAACTTCTCGGGAAGTAAAAAGGATGGCAAACGTATAAAACAAGCACAGCCAGAATTAACAGTTACGCCCGATACAATTTACGAAGGGCAGTCTGCTTTGCTTGAGTGGAATGCCGAAAATCCGTTAAATGCTGATATATACATATCGGCAAAAGCCAAACATAAACAAAGGAATAAAGGCAGAACTTACGTTAAACCAAAAACAACTACAACATATAACCTACAAATGCTTGATCAAGGTAAAGAAATTTTTAATGTAAAAACAAAACTTGTTGTTATAAAAAGACCTCCCAAAGTAAGCTTTGATGGACGCTTCTCTATTGGTTCTAAGGATGCTCCAATAACTTTTGGCTATCCATATCCTTATTCTACATCATATTTTCAATTATACCAAGGCAAAAAATATTATAGCAATAATAAAATTACCGATAATACTTTTCTTGAAGGAAAACAATATGTAAATACTCACCCTAAAAACAAAAATGTATTAACCTATGAATCCGATAATTTTATAATTATTCAAAGATTAATTCCATTAAATAAAGAATTTAAGAAAACAGATATTGATAGTGCTGTATTCTTTAAATGTGAATATTGTATAAAAAATAAAACAAAAAATACATCAACCTTTAGTTTTAAGCAATTGCTTGATTTATCGGTAATTAACACCGATAATCTAAACTTGAAAGTAAATGGTAAAAAATCAGTATTTAATTTAACTTATATAGGCGAACGATTAGCCCGAAATATTATTTTAAGTGATAAAGATGATAACTCTGGTATTAAAATATTTACTAATCCTAAAGGTAGTAAAAGACCAAAATCAGTTTCAATAGGTGATTGGCATTTCTTGAAAAAACTAGATATAAAAACTCGTTATTCCGATAGCTCGTTTTATAGAAGCCCCGCAGTATTATTGCGTTGGAAAGAGAAAATTTATTCAAAAGATAGTGTTAAATTTGCTTTTATTATTGGTGCAAATCAAAATAAAACGCTTAAATATAAATATAATAAATCGACTAAAACAAAAAGTTTAACAATTAATTTTGAAACAAATAAACATAAACTTTCAAAAATAAAAATTGATGAAATTATAAGTTTTATAGAAAAAAATGAATTTGATTTTGTCGTATTAGAAGGGTTTTCAGATAATAGAGGAAGCCTCGAAAATAATTATCAGTTAGCACAAAAACGAATTGATTTTATTAACGAATTAATTATTAACAAAGGGAAATTAGATAAAGAAAGTATTCTTAAAAAAGTACATGGCGAATTTTTTTCAAACGAAAAAGCTAATAATAAAGAAGTTGACGATGAAGATGAACGAAAAGTAAATATTGTTCTCTTTAAAATTGAAAAGGATTGATTATCTTTTTATTATTCCATACAAATAAGTGAAAGAACCAACTTATTAAATGCTATGGCTCAATTATTATAGAATATTCTACATTTTAAATTTATGCTGAGTAACGAGTTTTAACAAAATTAAGTAAACACTTGTATATAACCCCACTTATTGTATTTTATTTTGTACCTTTGCAAAACTTTTTTTTAATGTATAACAATATATAAAATGGCCGAAAATATAATTCTCGACAAACTAGAGGGCGTAAAAGATAGATTCATTTATGTTCAAGAAAAAATTTCAGAACCAGATATTATTTCGGACATGAAACGCTATGTTAAACTCAATAAAGAATACAAAGACCTTGAGCCTTTAATTGAAGCTTATGATAAATACAAAGATATTTTAGATAATATACATTCTTCAAAAGAACTTTTAAAAGAAGAAACCGATCCTGAAATGCGCGAAATGGCTAAAGAGGAGGTTGATACTCTAATTAAAAGTAGAGCTCTTTTTGAAGAAGAAATAAAAGTACTATTACTACCTAAAGATCCTGAAGATGCTAAAAATGCAATTATAGAAATACGTGCAGGAGCTGGTGGCGACGAGGCAAGTATTTTTGCAGGAGATTTATTTAGAATGTACACAAAATATAGCGAATCCAAAGGTTGGACTGTCTCTATTAATAGAACCACCGAAGGAACTATGGGAGGTTTCAAAGAAGTTGTTCTTGAAGTAAAAGGACAAGACGTTTACGGAATTTTAAAATATGAATCTGGTGTACACCGAGTTCAACGCGTTCCTCAAACCGAAACTCAAGGTAGAGTTCACACATCAGCAGCATCAGTTGCAGTACTACCCGAAGCCGAAGAATTTGATATAGATTTGAAAACTGAAGATGTGAGAAAAGATTTATATTGTGCATCAGGACCTGGTGGACAGTCGGTAAATACAACATATTCAGCGGTAAGGCTTACTCACGAGCCATCAGGACTTGTAGTAACTTGTCAGGATCAAAAATCGCAGCATAAAAACTACGATAAAGCTTTAAAAGAACTAAAAACTAGACTTTATAACCTAGAACATCAAAAATATCTTGACGAAATTGCATCAAAGCGTAAAACAATGGTTTCAACAGGCGATAGGTCTGCTAAAATTAGAACCTATAATTTCCCACAAGGACGAATGACCGACCATAGAATAAAATATACATTGTATAACTTACAAGCCGTTATGGATGGCGATATTGGCGAAATTATTGAAAAATTACAAATTGCCGAAAATGCCGAAAGACTTAAAGATAGTGGTGTTCAATAAATTTAAAATCTCAATATTAAATATCCTATAAATATTGCCAAAGTGTGAACTAATATGTTCGACTTTGGCACTTTTTTTAATAATTAATAAGAAACAGTTATTATGACATCTAAAGAACTATTTGAAAATATAAAAAAGAAACAATCTTTTCTTTGTGTAGGGCTCGATTCCGATTTTGATAAACTACCTGAATGTGTATTAAAATATGACGATCCTATTTTTGAATTCAATAAAAGAATTATTGATGCAACCCACGATTTAGTTGTCTCATATAAACCAAATACAGCCTTTTACGAAAGCTTGGGCAGTAAAGGATGGGCTTCTTTAGAAAAAACAGCAAAATACATTAAAACTAATTATCCCGATGTTTTTTTAATTGCTGATGCAAAGCGTGGCGACATAGGAAATACATCCAAAATGTATGCAAAAGCATTTTTTGAAAATATGAATTTTGATGCACTAACTGTTGCACCATATATGGGCGACGATTCTGTAAAACCTTTTCTTTCATACAAAAATAAATTTACAGTACTGTTAGCTCTTACATCAAATTCTGGAGCAGCAAATTTTCAATATTTTAAAGATGCCAACAATAATAATTTATTTGAAAAAGTGCTTGAAAGCTCAAAAGAATGGGGGACAGAGGATAATCTTATGTATGTAGTTGGTGCAACAAAAGCCGAAAACTTGAAAGAGATAAGAAAAATAATACCAAATCATTTTTTACTAATTCCAGGAGTCGGAGCACAAGGCGGAAGCTTAAGCGAAGTAGTCAAATATGGAATGAATAAACAATGTGGCTTATTAGTAAACTCATCGCGAGGAATTATTTTTGCCGATTCAACAAACAACTTTGATAAAATAGCAAGACAAAAAGCCCTTGATATTCAACTTGAAATGAAATATTATTTGAATAGCCTTTAAAACTTCAATATGTTAACTTCAATTTGATAAATTAAAAACATCAAATTAGAGTCTTAAAATTAAATAGCAATTAGTTTTTTAAAAATAGTTGTATCTTTGGAGTATGAAGTTACCAATTGAAATAGAAAATAAGATTGAACAATTTACTATACTTTGTTATAAGTACAAGGTAAATAGAGCGTTTGTGTTTGGTTCTATAGCAAAAGGAAACTTTAACCCGAAAACAAGTGATATTGATTTGATTGTTGAACTTGAAGAATTACCACCAAATGAAAAAGGCGAGATTCTAATGAAATTATGGTCTGAATTAGAAGAATTATTTGCTAGGAAAGTTGATTTGTTAACTACTTTAAATATAAATAATCCGTATTTAAGAAATGAAATTGAAAACTCAAAATTTCTAATTTATGACAGAGCGAGCTAAAAAATATTTATTTGATATTTTATTCTCAATTGAAGCAATTGATGAATTTTTGAAAAATATTGATTTTATAAAATATCAAGACGATTTAAAAACAAGAAGTGCAGTTGAACGACAACTTGGAATAATTGGCGAAGCTGTA